>WHUE01000011.1 GCA_009377375.1 Alphaproteobacteria bacterium
GTCGGCGGCGGGTTCGGTCCCAAGCTGGTGTTCTACCCCGAGGACGTGGTGGTGAGCCTCGCCGCGATCCTGCTGCGGCGCCCGGTGACCTGGGCGGAGGACCGGCGCGAGCATTTCGTCGCCACCACGCAGGAGCGCGACCAGTACTGGGAGACGGAGATCGCCGTCGACGCCGACGGGAAGATTCTCGGCATTCGGGGCACGCTGGTCCACGACCACGGCGCCTATACCGCCCGCGGGGTGAACCTGCCCTACAACTCCGCCACGACGCTGCCGCTGGCCTACATGGTGCCGGCCTACGACATGGACGTGAAGCTGGCGCTGACGAACAAGGTGGCGGTGACGCCGGTGCGCGGCGCCGGCCATCCGCAGGGCACCTTCGTAATGGAACGGCTGCTCGACCGGGTGGCGCGCGAGCTGGGGCTGGACCGGGCGGAGGTTCGCCGGCGCAACCTGGTGCCGGGCGAGCTGATGCCCTACGAGAAGCCGATGCAGAACCGCAGCGGCGGCGGCATCGTGCTGGATTCCGGCGACTATATCGCCTGCCTCGACGAGACGCTGGAGCGCGCCGGCTACGCGGGGTTCGAGACGCGCCGCGCGGCCGCGCGCGCGGAAGGACGCCGTATCGGCATCGGCATCGCCAACTACGTGAAGGGCACCGGGCGCGGCCCGTTCGAGGCGGTGACGGTGCGCATCGGCCCGTCCGGCAGGATCTCGGTCTACAGCGGCGCGGCGGCGATGGGCCAGAGCACTCACACCATGTTCGCCCAGATCGTGGCCGAGCAGCTCGGCGGCGACATGGGAAATATCAGCGTCGTCACCGGCGACACGCAGCCGATCTCGATGGGCATCGGCGGCTCCGCCAGCCGCCAGGCGGTGACGGCGGGCTCGTCCGCCCATGTCGCCGCGATGAAGGTGCGCGAGAAGGCGCTGAAGGTCGCGGCCCACATGCTCGAGGCTTCCGAGGAGGATCTGGAGATCGAGGGCGGGACGATCCGGGTGCGCGGCGTGCCGGACATGAAGGTGACGCTGTCCCAGGTCGCCAACGCCGTCGCCGGCACGCCCGGCTATGCGCTGCCCGGCGGAATCGAGCCGGGGATGGAGGCGACGGAGCATGTCGTCAACGACGCGCTGACCTATGCCAACGGCACGCATGCGGTCGAGGTGGAGGTCGATATCGAAACCGGCCGCGTGTCGATCCTGCGCTACGTGATCGTCCATGACAGCGGCGTGCTGATCAACCCGATGATCGTGGACGGGCAGGTGGTGGGCGGCGTTGCCCACGGCATCGGCAACACGCTGTACGAGTGGATGGGGTTCGACGCCGACGCCAACCCGGTGACGAGCACGCTGGCCGAGTACATGCTGGTGACCGCGCCCGAGGTGCCGCTCATCGAGGTCCATCATCAGATATCGCCGACGCCGCAGAACCCGATGGGGATCAAGGGGGTGGGGGAGTGCGGCGTGGTGCCCGCCTCGGCCGCTATCGTCTCCGCCATCGACGACGCACTCTCCGAGTTCGGCGTTCACTTCAACCATATCCCCGTGACGCCGGCCGAGATCGTCGGCGCGGTTGCCGGGGCACAGGGAGAATCCGGCCATGGCTGACCCCGCCCCGCCGCCGTTCGACGGGCGCATGTACCGGGTCTGCATGCCGCCCGATCCGAATCCCGCGACGCCGAAGCTGAAGGCGCCGCCCGGGGCGTGCGACACGCATTGCCACATCTTCGGCCCGCCCGACCGGTTTCCGTTCTCGGACAAGCGGCGCTACACGCCGCCGACGGCGCCGGTGGAACATTACCTGCAGATGCTCGACGTCATCGGCGTGGAGCGCGGGGTGATCGTCCAGCCCAACGCCCACGGCACCGATAACCGCGTCAGCCTCGACGCTATCGCGCGCGGCAATGGCCGGCTGCGCGGGGTCGGGCGCATCGACGACGACACCACGGACGAGGATCTGGCGGATATGGATGCCGGCGGCATTCGCGGCATCCGTTTCGAGTTCGTGCGCGGCCGCGAGGGCTCGTCCGATCTCCAGCTGTTCGAGCGGATGATAGAGCGCGTGCGCCCGCTTGGCTGGCATGTCGAGCTGCATGTCGACCCCGACGTGCTGATCGAGCACGAGGCCTGGTTCCGCGCCCTGGATGTCGTCTGCGTCGTCGACCACTTCGCCCGGCTGCATGTGAAGGACGGCATCGACCAGCCCGCCTTCCTGCTGCTGCTCGACCTGATGCGGCGCGACAATTACTGGACCAAGATCAGCGGCGCCGACCAGCGCACCGATGCGCCGTGGCCGCACGGGGACGTCGTGCCGTTCGCGCACGCGCTCGTCGAGGTCGCCCCGGACCGGCTGATGTGGGGCACCAACTGGCCGCATTCGAACATCTTCGAGATGGGGAAAACCTCCAATGACGGGCGGCTGCTCGACCTCATGCTCGACTTTGCCTCCGACGAGGCCGTGCGCGACATGATCCTGGTGAGCAACCCGGCGCGGCTGTTCGGGTTCTGATGAATATGCTGGCGACGGGGCGCGGCGGCCGGTAGGCTCCGCCAATTCGTTTGCGCATGGGAAATGGGATGAGCAACGGCAATACAGCGCGCGCGCCGGAACGCGCGCTTCGGGCGGAAGAAGTCGTCGCGCGGACCTTCGGGGCGACTTTCGTCATTATCGCGATCATGTGGGCATTTCAGCTGCCCGGCGTGCTCGGCCTTTCGGCCTATAACGAGCAGTTCCTGATCCTCTGCCTCGGGCTGGCGGGCGGCGCCGTCTTTCTGACCATCGGCGTGCATCGCCGCAAGGAAGAGAAGACGCCGTTCTACGACTGGATCGCGGCCCTCGTCTTTTTCGGGGTCTGCGCCTACATCGCCTGGAACTATTCTCGTTTTCTGCTGGACGCGCCCTACGACACCGACGAGATGGTCGTGCTCGGGCTGATTGTCGTCGTGCTGGTGATGGAAGGAACGCGCCGCGTCGCCGGGATGTTCCTGTTCGTCGTCGTGACCGTTTTCATCCTATACGGGTTGCTGGCTCATCTGGTGCCGGCGCCGCTGACCGGCGCGGAAACGGGGTTCAGGCAGCTCGCGAACTACCTGTCGTTCGACACCAACGCGCTGCTGGGCACGCCGCTGGTCGTCGCGACCACGATCGTCGTGCTCTTCATCTTCCTCGGCCAGACGCTGTTCGTCAGCGGCGGCGGCGAGTTCTTCACCGACATCGCAATGGCGACGATGGGCCGGCGGCGCGGCGGCGCGGCGAAGATCGCCGTGGTCGCGTCGGCGCTGTTCGGTTCGATCTCCGGCTCGGCGATCTCCAACGTGACGACGACCGGAGTCATCACCATCCCGCTGATGCGGCGCTCCGGCTATACCGCTGTCGATGCGGGCGCGATCGAGTCCAACGCTTCCACGGGCGGTCAGTTCATGCCGCCGATCATGGGCGCGGCAGCGTTCCTGATGGCGGAGTTCCTGGAGATATCCTACACCGACGTCATGATCGCGGCGCTGCTGCCGGCGCTCCTATATTACTTCGCCGTCTTCGTGCAGGTCGATCTGGTTGCGGCGCGCGACCGCATCGCCACGGTCGAGGCCGATCTGCCGGACTGGCGCCGCGTGCTGGCGGAGGGCTGGCAGTTCATCCTGCCCTTCGTCGTGCTTCTCGTCGGGCTGTTCCAGTTCCGGCTGGAGGCGGAGATCGCCGCGCTGTACGCCGCCGGCACCATTCTCGTTCTCGGCGCCATCCGCTCCTACAAGGGTTCGCGCATCACCTTCAGGACGCTTTGCACCAGTTTCTGGGAAGCGGGGCTCGCGACCACCGAGCTGGTGATGATCGTGGCCGCGGCCGGGTTCGTCATCGGCATCCTCAACAAGACCGGCGGCGGATTCGCGCTGACCCAGTACCTCGTTACGCTCGGCGGCGGCAGCATGTTCCTGCTGCTGCTGATCGGGGGCGTGGTGTGCATCGTGCTCGGCATGGGCATGCCGACTTCGGGCGTCTACGTGCTGCTCGCGTTCCTGGTGGCCCCGGGTCTGGTCGAGGCCGGCGTGGACAAGATTCCGGCGCATCTGTTCATCCTCTATTTCGGCATGATGTCTATGATCACGCCGCCAATCGCGCTCGCGGCCTTCGCCGCCGCCGCCATCAGCCGCGCCGACCCGATGAGGACCGGATTCGCCGCCATGCGGATGGGATGGGTGGCTTACGTCATCCCGTTCATGTTCGTGCTGTCGCCGTCGCTGGTGCTGCAGGGCAGCGCGGACAAGATCGTGCTCAATACCGTCACGGCGGTGATCGGCGTGTACCTGGTGTCGGTCGCGATGATCGGCTATTTCTCCCGCCGGCTCAGCCCGGCGATGCGCGCGCTGCTGGTGCTGGCCGGTGCGGCGGCGCTGTTTCCCGATACCGCCATCGGGGCCGGGGGGCTCCTCGACCTGGCGGGCGCGGTCGCAGGCGGCGCAATCCTGACCTGGGAGTATTTTGCCGCGCGCCGCATCGCCGCGGCGGAATAGGCGGAAGCCGGCGCGCGGATTGCGTCCCGAGCCGGTTCGTGAAAAAATTCCTGTACCGCGCATAACAAAGACAAAAAGGCTCGGCGGTATGGCGGCAGGGCGTTCGGCTCCGCCGCAGCGACCGGCCTGTCCGGCCGCGGTCACATCTTTTGGGAGGAAGCATCGGGATGTCGAAGAGAACCGCTTTTTCCGCCGCATGTGCCGGTGCGGTCCTGCTCGCCGCCGCCGGAGCGACGGCGCAAACCTATTCGATCGGCACGAATCCGCAGGGCTCGCTGTTCTATGCCAGCGGCACCGCGCTGGCGCGGGTCATGGTGGAGCAGACGGGGCTGCAGTTCCGCGTCCAGCCCTATGCCGGATCGTCCACCTACCTGCCTCTGATCGACGCGGGCAAGCTGGCTTTCGGGATGGCCAACGTGGCGGAGGCGTCCTTCGCCTATGCCGGCGAGCATCTGTTCAAGACGCCGCTCAGGAACGTCCGCCAGGTCGCCGAGACGTTCGGCAATGTCAGCGGCTACGCCGTGCGGAAAGATTCGTCCATCCGCACGATCGCCGACCTTCGCGGTCAGAGAGTGCCGGTGGAGTATACCTCGGGCCGCATCTTTCACTTTGTCGCCAGCGCGGCGCTGGCGACGGCCGACATGACCGACAGGGATCTGGAAGGCGTGCCATCGCCGAACTTCGTGTCCGCGGCCAAGCTGTTCATGGCGGGAAGGGTCGACGCGGCCTATCTTCCGGTCAGCGCGGGCATCACCAAGCAGGCCAACGCCACGATCCGTGGCGGCATCCGCTTCCTGAAGATGGGGTGCGAGGCCGCCGACGAGGCCAGGATCAAGACCATCGTCCCGCCGGCCTTCATCGGCAAGCTCTCACCGGGCAAGACGCAGACCGGCATAGTCGAGGATCCGACCTGCGTGATCGACGTGCCGTTCACCCTGGTCGCCGGCAAGCATGTCCCCGACGAGATCGTGCGCAAGGTCGTCGTCACCATGGTGCGAAACAAGCCGGCGCTGGCAAAGGCGATGGCCGCATTCAACCGCATGGACACGAAGAACCTCGGCCGCAAGCATCCGAACCCGCATCACCCGGGCGCGATCAAGGCCTATAAGGAGCTCGGTCTCTGGAAGGATTGAGATCGGATCGCCGCGGATGTGCCGATTGCCTTGTTCCTCCGTTTATGAAAGTCTTGCCCGTGATTTTCGGGACAGCCAGGCCCGTCCGCGTTGACGCTGCCGCCCGGCTGAATGTGGGAGATGAGGTAAATCCATGAATAAACGTATCTTTTCGGCCGCCGTTGCCGGCGTGACGTTGCTGGCGGCCGGCGCATCGGCGCAGACCTACTCGATCGGCACCAACCCGCAGGGCTCGCTGTTCTATGCGACCGGCGCCGCGATCGCGAAGGTGATGGTGGAAAAGACCGGCATGCAGTTCCGGGTGCAGCCCTATGCCGGCTCGTCGACCTATATGCCGCTGATCCATGCGGGCAAGCTGGCCTTCGGCATGGCCAACGCGGCCGAATCCTACTACGCCCATTCGGGCGCTGAGCTGTTCAAGCAGGCGCATCCGAACCTGCGTCAGGTCGCGCAGACCTTCGGCGTCAACAGCGCCATCGCGGTGCCGATGGATTCGCCGATCAAGACCTATGAGGATCTGAAGGGCAAGAAGGTGCCGGGCGTGTTCGCCTCCGGCCGCATCTTCCACTTCCTCCAGAGCGCAGCTCTGGCGACAGCCAACATGACCGACAAGGACCTCGACATCGTGCCGACGCCGAACTTCGTCGCCGGGGCCAAACTGTTCATGGCGGGCCGCGCGGATGCGGCGTACCTGCCGTTGAACACCGGCATCGCCAAGCAGGCCCATGCAACCGTCAAGGGCGGCGTCCGCTACCTGAAGATGGACTGCGGCAAGGAGGCGGAGGCCCGCATGAAGAAGGTGCTGCCTCCCTCCTATATCGGAAAGGCGAAGCCCGGGAAGGCCATGACCGGTGTGGTCGAGGACCCGACCTGCTTCGTCAACGTGCCGTTCACGCTGGTGACCGGCAAGCATGTGCCGGACGAGGTCGTCTACAAGGTCGTGATGACGCTCTATCACAACAAGGCTGATCTTGCGAAGGCGCTGGGCGCGTTCAACCGCATGGACACGAAAGACCTTCATCGCGATCACCCGAACCCGTATCACCCGGGCGCGATCAAGGCTTTCAAGGAGCTCGGCATCGACAAGTAAGCCACCGGGCCCGACCCTTCCGCCGCCGGCCCCCCGCCATAGGGGCCGGCGGCTTGCATTTCAGCAGACACACCGGACCGCGCTCATCCCATGACCTACGATCCCGATTCCGCCGATCTTCTGAACTTCGCCGCCGCCGTGCCCGCGTTCGCGGACGGCTCGGACACCCCGCGCGCCTGGCTCGAGCGCTGCATCGAAACCATCGAGGCGCGGGCGCCGGAAGTGAAGGCGTTCGTCACCCTCAACCTGGACGGCGCCCGCAAGGCCGCCGACGCCTCGTCCGAACGCTACAAGACGGGCAGGGCGCTCGGTCCGGTCGACGGGATACCGCTGGGCGTGCAGGCGATGGGGTTCTACCGCACGGATTACGACCTCGTCGCGCTGGCGCGCTGGCTGGGCGGGACGACGCCGGGCGCCGCGTAACGTTACCCTGTTACCTCGTTAACCCGCTTTTAAGCCTCGCATGGCATCATCCGGGCTTGCGCCCTGTGGAGAGCCTTGCGAGGGGTCCCGTGAAGAACGTCTATCTAGAGACGATCCTGTTGATCGAGCGGCTGCACCGCCAGTTCCTTGAGGTGGTCAAGGCGGAGCTGGACCGGCTTGGCATCGAGGATATCAACAACGTCCAGAGCCTGATCCTGTCCCATGTGGGCGAGGAGGAACTGACGGTAGGCGAACTGACCTATCGCGGCTACTACCTGGGTTCGAACGTTTCGTACAACGTGAAGAAGATGGTGGAGAACGGCTACCTGATCCAGGAGCGCTCGACCCACGACCGCCGCACGGTGCGGGTCCGCGTCTCCGAGAAGGGACTGGATATCTGCAAGCGGATCACCACGCTCTACGAGCGCCATATCGGCCAGCTCGAGAACGGTCCGATCGACGTCACGACGCTGGAGGCGGTGAACAATACGCTGAAGCGGCTGGAGCGGTTCTGGGCCCACGATCTCGCCTATGGCCCGCGCAGCATGCCGGAGGCCGTCGCCGGGGCCGCCTGAACCCGAACGACGCCAGGAACAGGCGAAGGGCCGGTCCGCGGGACCGGCCCTTCGCACGTCCGGACGGAAATCAGGACGCGATGGCCATCGAGGTTTCGCCGTGCCGTTCGGCCAGCACGGTGCGGAGCTTCGCCAGCGCCCGGCCCTCGATCTGGCGGATGCGTTCCTTGGTCACGCCGTACCCGGCGCCGATATCGGCGAGCGTCACCTTCTCGTCGCCAAGGAAGCGCTCGCGGATGATGTCGCGTTCGCGCGGGCTCAGCGTGTCCAGTGCCTCGTTCAGCCATGCCGCATGGGTGGCGCTGTCCCTCATGTCCTGCACGATGGCCTCCGGCGTCGGCCGTTCGTCGGCCAGAAAATCCATCATCTCGTCGGTGTCCTCGCCGGCGATGCCCGCGTTGAGCGACCGGTCGGGAGCGGAGAGCTGGGCCTCCATCCGCTCGACGGCGGCCAGCGGCACGCCGAGCTCCTGCGCGATGGTCTGGCGGTTTTCGGCCGTCAGACCGGTATCCGGGCTCTTGCTGAGCCGGGCGCGCAGCCGGCGCAGGTTGAAGAACAGGCTCTTCTGCGCCGGGGTGGTGCCGATGCGGACAATGGACGAGTTGCGTACGATATATTCCTGCACCGCGGCGAGAATCCACCAGGTTGCGTAGGTGGAGAACCGTACGTTGCGCTCGGGGTCGAAGCGGGTGGCGGCTTCCATCAGTCCGACATTGCCTTCCTGGATGAGATCCGGCAGGGGGAGACCGTAGCCGCGGAACCCGGCCGCGATGCGGATCACAAGGCGCATGTGGCTGGTGATCAGCTCGTCCAGCGCAGCATGATCCTGCTTGTCGCGCCAGCGGCGGCCAAGATTGGCCTCGTGCTCGCGTTCCAGCAACGGCGTACGCATCGCGGCCGCGATGAACTTCCTGTCGTGGGTTTCCAGATATGACGCCACTTCACTGTTCCTTTCCTTGATCCGGGAACGCATGCGCGGGAGGCTCCCGGACAGCCAACCCAATTGGTATCGACTCGATAATATGGTGTAGGACGGGGTCCCGCAAGGCCCTATCGACTCGATACCATAAAATTTTCGTGAGCGGCGACGGGACCCCGGATAAGCCCCGATCTCCGCGCCCGACGGTTTTTCAGACGGCCCCCTAGCCATACGCAGGTGTACGCCCTAGTTTACCCGCGTCATGACCGAAGCCCGGACCCTTGCCGCCCTTGTGGAGCGACTGGGGCGCATGTCACATGCGCTGCAGTTTTCGACGGGGCTCAACCCCTCCCAGTGGGAGGCGCTGCGCTATCTGGCGCGGGCGAACCGCTATTCGGCGTCGCCGACCGCCCTGGCGAAGTATCTCGGCATTACCAAGGGCACCGTCTCGCAGACCATCATCGCGCTGGAATCCAAAGGGCTGGTGACGCGGGTACGGGGCCGGCCGGACGGGCGTTCCGTGCATCTGGAACTGACCGACGAAGGCCGCAACCTGCTGTGCAGCGACCCGCTGCGGGTTGTGAACGAGGCCGGCGGCTGCATGACCGACGCGGAGCGCGAGGCGACGATCCGCGGCATGAACAAGCTGCTGGACGCGCTGTGCCAGGAGAAGGGCCGGTGCGGCTTCGGTGTCTGCGGCGACTGCACCCATCTCGATTCCCGCCCCTGCGCCAAGGGCGGCGGCGAGGGCTGCTTCTGCGGCCTTGCCAACGAGAGCCTCGCCACGGAGGACCTGCAGAAGCTTTGCGTCAATTTCCAGTCCGCACCCTGACGCCCCCGTCACCGGCGCGCGTCCGATAACTGGCCGAGGCCGGTTTTTTTATGCCGTCACGCGCCGGCGCCAGGGCAATCGCATGCATACGGATACCCCCCGGTAGCCTTCAGAGTGTCGCCTCGGCCCAGTTGTCGGGCCAGGGCCCAGTGGCGGTTCTGGACCCCGGCTCTGCGCGGCTAAGCTGTTTGGCCGGGGTGACAACAGAAAGAGAGCTCTTCAAATGCAATTGCCCAGCGTGCCGGGATCCCGCCATATGGCATGATTCTCCACCGTTCTGCTAAGCTTTCAGCCCTGTTTCGCGCGAAGGGTTGCGAGGGAGCCTGGTCATGGCGGGCGCAGGGGGCCGCGAGGTTCTGTTTGAATTCACGCGGATCGGCAATGCGGTCAAGGTGACGGCGATCGATCCCGTCACCGGAACGGAGGCATCCATCGTGGGCCCCGCCTCGGTGGGCGAGACGATCCTGCAGAACAACGCCCTGCGCAAGCTCGACTACGTGCTGGGCAAGAAGGACGGCGGGTGACGGGGCTGGACACGACCGCGGAGCCGCGCTGATGGAGTATTTTCTCCAGCAGCTCATCAACGGGCTGACCCTCGGCGCGATCTACGGGCTGATCGCCATCGGCTACACGATGGTCTACGGCATCGTCGGGATGATCAATTTCGCGCATGGCGAGATCTACATGATCGGCGCCTTCATCGCGGTGATTGCCTTCGCTATCCTGGGGCCGCTGGGCGGGGGCGGGGTGGTGGTCGCCCTGCTCGTCGTGCTGCTGGTCTCGATGCTGCTGACGGCGGTCTACGGCTGGACGCTGGAACGCCTCGCCTACCGGCCGCTGCGCGGCTCGCCCCGGCTGGCGGCGCTGATCTCCGCCATTGGCATGTCGATCTTCCTGCAGAACTATGTGCAGCTCGCACAGGGCGCGCGCACCAAGGCGATGCAGCCGGTGATAACCGGCGGGATCGAGGTGATGAAGGGGGAGACCTTCACCGTCACGCTGTCCTACGTCCAGATCATGATCATGGTGCTGACGCTGGCACTGATGGCGGGGTTCTGGACCGTCATCGCGCGCACCCCGCTGGGCCGCGCCCAGCGCGCCTGCGAGCAGGATCGTGCTATGGCTGCGCTGCTGGGCGTCGACGTCGACCGCACGATCTCCCTGACCTTCGTCATCGGGGCCGCTCTGGCGGCCGTCGCGGGGACGATGGTGGTGCTCTACTACGGGGTGATCGACTTCTTCATCGGCTTCCTCGCCGGCATCAAGGCCTTCACCGCGGCGGTTCTGGGCGGGATCGGCTCCATTCCGGGCGCCATGCTCGGCGGGCTGCTGATCGGGCTGATCGAGGCATTCTGGTCGGGCTACTTCTCCATCGAGTACAAGGACGTCGCCGCCTTCTCGATCCTGGTGCTGGTGCTGATCTTCCGCCCCTCCGGGCTGCTCGGCCGGCCGGAGGTCGAAAAGGTCTGACATGACGACGGCGGCGACCGACCGGGAGACTCCCCCCTTCGCCGCCGCCGCGCGGGAAGCGGCGCTGACCGCGGCGGTCGCCCTGGCGCTGACCGGCCCGATGATCGGGCTGCACGCCGCGTCGCAGGCGACGGGGCTGGTGATCGAGACCCGCTGGCCGGAAGTCGCCATCGCCGTCGCGCTGGTTTTCCTCGGCCGGTTCCTGCTGGCGCTGCTGGGCAGGGCGTTTGTCTGGCCGGTGCTGGCGGCGGGGCTGGCGGTCGCGGGCGGCGGCCTGTTCGTGCCGTTTCCCAATGCGCTCCTCAAGGCGGTCTGCGTCGCCGGCGGGCTGATCGTCGCGCTGCGCGCCGCGCTGATGCTCGTGCGGCCGCGCATGACCGCCGCCGCACGCGCCAAGCCGGCGCTCGCGGCCAGGTGGGTCGCGCCGGCGGCGGGCGCGGCGATGACGGCCTTCGCGCTGTTGCTGCCGGTCATGCCGTTCGCCGACCGGCAACTGCTGGATCTCGCCACGCTGGTCGTGATCTACATATTGCTCGGCTGGGGACTCAACATCGTGGTCGGGCTCGCCGGGCTGCTCGATCTCGGTTACGTCGCCTTCTACGCGGTCGGTGCCTACAGCTTCGCGCTGCTGGCGCAGTATTTCGCGTTTTCGTTCTGGGAGGCCCTGCCGCTGGCCGGGTTGTTCGCGGCGATGTTCGGCGTCCTGCTCGGCTTCCCGGTGCTCCGGCTGCGCGGGGACTACCTCGCCATCGTGACGCTCGGCTTCGGCGAGATGATCCGCATCGTGCTGACCAACTGGGTGGCGCTCACCAGGGGGCCGAACGGCATTTCCGGCATCCCCAAGCCCAGCTTCTTCGGCGCGCCCTTCGCGCGCAGCCCGCCGGAGGGGACGGAGGCCTTCCACCAGATCTTCGACCTCGCCTTCTCGCCGATGCACCGGGTGATCTTCCTGTACTACGTGGCGCTGACGCTGGCGCTGCTCGCCAACGTCTTCATCCTGCGTATCCGCACGCTTCCCATCGGCCGCGCCTGGGAGGCGCTGCGCGAGGACGAGATCGCCTGCCGCGCGCTCGGTCTCAACCCGACCAGCATCAAGCTCAGCGCGTTCTCGCTCGGCGCGATGTTCGGCGGCATCGCGGGCTGCGTGTTCGCGGCCCGGCAGAGCTTCATCAGCCCGGAAAGCTTCAGCTTCATTGAAAGCGCCATCATCCTCGCCATCGTCGTGCTGGGCGGCATGGGCAGCCAGATCGGGGTGGTCTGCGCCGCGGTGCTGCTGATCGGCCTGCCGGAATGGTTCCGCGAGCTGCAGGACTACCGCATGCTCGCCTTCGGCGGGCTGATGGTGATGATCATGGTGTGGCGGCCGCGCGGGCTGCTCTCGCACCGCGATCCAACGGTGCGCCTTCCCGCTGCACGGGAGACGCCGCCATGACCGGCGCGCCGCTGCTCCATGTCGAGCACCTGACCATGCGCTTCGGCGGCCTGGTCGCGGTGGACAACCTGTCCTTCGAGGCGCGGGAGGCCGCGATCACGGCGGTGATTGGCCCCAACGGCGCCGGCAAGACGACCGTGTTCAACTGCCTGACCGGGTTCTACCCGCCGACGGTGGGGCGGCTGACTCTGACGCGCGGCGGCGAGGCGGGGTTCCAGCTCGAGCGCATGGAAGGCCACCGCATCGCGCGCGAGGCCGGAATCGCGCGCACTTTCCAGAACATCCGCCTGTTCCCGCAGATGTCGGTGCTGGAGAACCTGATGGTCGCGCAGCACGCCGAGCTGATGCGGGCCTCCGTCTTCTCGGTCGCCGGTCTGCTCGGGCTGCCGGGATACCGCGCGGCGGCGCGCGGCGCGATCGACCGCGCGCGGCTTTGGCTCGACCGCATCGGGCTGACGGAGCGCGCCGACGACGACGCGGGGAACCTGCCCTATGGCGACCAGCGGCGGCTGGAGATCGCGCGGGCCATGTGCGCCCGCCCGGCGCTGCTCTGCCTCGACGAGCCCGCGGCGGGGCTGAACGCGCGCGAAACCGCCGGGCTGAACGCGCTGCTGCTGGAAATCCGCGAGACCGAGCGCATCGGCATCCTGCTGATCGAGCACGACATGAGCGTTGTGATGGGCATATCCGACCACATCGTGGTGCTCGATTACGGCCGCAAGATCGCCGAGGGCAAGCCGGCCGCCATGCGCGACAATCCCGACGTCATCCGCGCCTATCTCGGCCAGGAGCACGGCGAGGCGCCCCCATGCTGAGGATCGACGGCGCGCACGCCTTCTACGGCCATATCCAGGCACTGCGCGGCGTCAGCCTCGATGTGCAGGAGGGCGAGATCGTCACCCTGATCGGCGCGAACGGCGCCGGCAAGTCGACCCTGCTGATGACCGTCTGCGGCAACCCGCGGGCCGCCGCCGGCGAAATCCTGTTCCGGGGCGAGGACATCACCCGATGGCCGACGCATCGCATTGCCCGCGCCGGCATCGCGCACGCGCCGGAAGGGCGGCGCATCTTTCCGCGCATGACGGTGATGGAGAACCTGCAGATGGGCGCGGTTGCCGCCGCGGAGGACGACGCGCGCCGCGCCGCCCGGCTGGAGCACGTGTTCGGGCTGTTTCCCCGTCTGGCGGAGCGGCGCTTCCAGCGGGGCGGCACGCTGTCCGGCGGCGAGCAGCAGATGCTGGCCATAGGCCGCGCGCTGATGAGCGGGCCGAAGCTGCTGCTGCTCGACGAGCCGTCGCTGGGGCTGGCGCCGATCATGGTGCGCACGATCTTCGATGCGATCGCGACGCTCAACCGCGAGGACGGGTTGACCGTGTTCCTGGTCGAGCAGAACGCCTACATGGCGCTGCGCATCGCCCATCGCGGCTACGTCATGGTCAACGGCGCCATCGCGATGAGCGGCGACGCCGCCGCGCTCCTGGCCGACGAGGAGGTGCGCGCCGCCTATCTCGACGGCGGCCACGGCAAGATCGCGGCGGGGGAAGGGGGCGCGCCGTGAACGTGGTCTTTCCGCCCGACGGCTGGGCCGTCTACCTGGTCTTCACCGGCGCGATCATGGGCGGCGCGGCCGCGCTCGCCGGCCAGGCGCTGGCGGCGAACTGGCGGCCGGCCTGGCAGATGGTCGCGTACGGGCTGCTGCTTGCCACGGCCGACCGGTTTCTCGTCTTCGCGCTGTTCGGCGGCGACCTGGTCTCGCCGGCCGGCTTTCTGGCCGACGCGGTCCTCATCGAGGCGATCGGCCTCTGCGCCTGGCGGTTCACCCGCGCGCGCCGCATGGTGACGCAGTATCCGTGGCTGTTCGAACGCGCCGGGCCGTTTGGCTGGCGGTCCCGCCGCGACTGACCGCCGGGTCTTGCCGCGCCTTGCGGCGCTGCTATGGTTGAAGCAGAAATGGCCTCATGGAGCGTAAACGATGACCGGAACGGCATGTAAGGCAATCGCGGCGGCGCTCGGCCTGTTGCTGGCAGCGGCCTCCGCGCGGGCGGATATTATGATTGCCGTGGCGGGACCGATGACAGGCCAGTATGCCTCGTTCGGCGAGCAGATGCGCCGCGGGGCGGAGATGGCGGTGGCCGATCTCAACGCTGCGGGCGGCGTGTTGGGGCAGAAGCTGCGGCTGGAGGTGGGCGACGACGCCTGCGACCCGAAGCAGGCGGTGGCCGTGGCCAATCAGCTCGTCGGCAAGGGGGTGCGCTTCGTCGCCGGACACTGGTGCTCGGGCTCGTCGATCCCGGCCTCCGACGTCTACGCCGACGAGGAGGTGCTGCAGATCTCGCCCGGCTCGACCAACCCGGTGCTGACCGAGCGCAACCTGCCCACCGTGTTTCGCGTCTGCGGTCGCGACGACCAGCAGGGCGCGGTCGCCGGCAACTTCCTCGCCGATACCTTCCCCGGAAAGAAAATCGCGGTCATTCACGACAAGACCGCCTACGGCAAGGGGCTCGCCGACGAGACGCTGAAGACGCTGAAATCCCGCGGCATCACGCCGACGATGTACGAGGCCTATACGGCGGGCGAGAAGGACTACTCCGCGCTGATCACCAAGCTGAAGGTGAACGGGGTCGAGATTCTCTATATCGGGGGCTACCACACCGAGGCCGGGCTGATGGCGCGCCAGATGAAGGGGCAGGGGATGTCCACCCGCATCGTTTCCGGCGACGCGCTGATGACCAACGAATACTGGGCGATCACGGGCCCGGCGGGCGAGGGGACGCTGATGACCTTCAGCCCCGACCCGCGGATGAATCCCGGTGTCGCGGGGCTGGTCGAACGCTTCCGCAAGGCGGGCTATGAGCCCGAGGGTTATACGCTTTATGCCTACGGCGCCATCCAGGCGTGGAAGCAGGCGGCGGAGAAGGTCGGCAAGGTCGATGCCCCCCAGCTTGCGGCGGCGCTGAAATCGGGCGAGTTCGACACAGTGCTCGGCAAGATCGGCTTCGACGCCAAGGGCGACGTCACCGCGCCCGGCTATGTTCTCTACGAATGGAAGGGCGGCCAGTACGGCTACTACAGAAAATGAAACCGGGAAGGGGCGCCCCGGCGCCCTGAATCGAAAGGCCCGCCGTGGTATGCGGCGGGCCTTTTGTTACTTGAAGGACGGACGATGCGTCAGCTTGCCTTGCGGCGGCGCGGCGCCTTTTCGCCCTTCTTGCGGCCAAGGCCGATCTTCTTGGCGAAGGCCGAACGCTGCTCGGCGTAGTTCGGCGCAACCATGGGATAGTCGGCCGGCAGGTTCCACTTGGCCCGGTATTCATCGGGGGTCATGCCGTAGGCGGCGCGCAGGTGGCGCTTGAGCATTTTCAGCTTCTTGCCGTCCTCGAGACATATAATGTAATCGGGATGAACCGACCGGCGGATGCTCACGGCGGGCTTCGGCGGCTCGGCGCTGCCTTGCGCGACCTGGCCGTTCAACGCATTCAACGAAGTGTATATCGTATTGATGACTTCGGGGACCTGGCCGGCGGGCACGGAATTGTTGCCGAGGTAAGCGGAGGCTACCTCGACCGCCATGCGGAGTACGTCGGGTTGGGTCGCCGGATTCGGAGTATCATCAGCCATTTGTACTTGGACCTGTATAAACCATATGTGCGGATCGGGAATTTACATGCTGGACTTACTTTGTCAACGGCAAAAAGAGTAACTAGTCTGACTTCGAAAAATTTTACAAATTGATACGTATTTTTAGCGGCTAAGTATTGAATGGTGCACCCATGGCGCGCGAGAGTTAGGCGACGGGCACCACAAAATAGCAGATATTCTAATCGCGGTCTGCATTGAGGACATAAGCGGCGACGCGGAGAAAATAAAGGGGCTCTCCGGGAAATAGTCAAATCCGTTCAAGAAGTCCGTATTTCAACTGATTCCGCCGGCCCGCCGGAGCCCTGGTCCGGCCGCCGCTTGGAATCGGCGCGCCATTGCCGAATCGCGCTGCCCGACAGGTGGTGGCGGGCTGGTCTTCTCACGGCGATATATGGTATGGTCCGCGCAATTCCGAACAGTCGGCCCCGGGCGCGCTCCATGTCACGCGAAACAGTAGCCATAGCGGCGGATCATGCCGGATTCGAGCTGAAATCGGCATTGTCTGAAGAACTCGGCAAGTTGGGATACGACGTGCTGGACCTCGGCACCGACGGGCCCGACTCCGTGGACTATCCCGATTACGCCCATGCGGTCGCCCGCGCCGTCGAAGACGGCCGCTCCACGCGCGGCCTGCTGGTCTGCGGTTCGGGCATCGGCATGTCGATCGCGGCAAATCGCCACGCAGACATCCGCGCCGCGCTGTGCCACGACGAGATTTCGGCGCGGCTGTCGCGTCAGCACAACGATGCCAACGTGCTGGTGCTGGCCGGCCGCGGCGTTGACGAGAACACGGCGCGCCGGATGTTGCGCGCCTTCATGGAAACGGAATTCGAGGGCGGCCGCCACGCGCGCCGCGTCGCCAAGCTTGGCGCGAACCCGGATTCCTCGGAAAGGTAGGGAAGTCTCGATATGGCAACGTCCACCAAAGACGCATTGGCGGCCGCCGGCGACTCCTTCTTCACCCAGGGCGTCGCGCAGAAGGATCCGGAGCTCTTCGGCGCGATGCGGAAGGAGCTGGGCCGGCTGCAGCACCAGGTGGAGCTG
The DNA here is from genome assembly GCA_009377375.1 of Alphaproteobacteria bacterium. GTDB lineage: Bacteria > Pseudomonadota > Alphaproteobacteria > MPNO01 > UBA2964 > WHUE01. The sequence continues at coordinate 17,064 of WHUE01000011.1, forward strand.
ATCGCGTCCGAGAACGTCGTGTCGCTCGCGGTGCTGGAGGCGATGGGCTCGGTGCTGACCAACAAGTACGCCGAGGGCTATCCGGGCCGGCGCTACTACGGCGGCTGCGAGTTCGTGGACATCGCCGAGGAGCTGGCTCGCGAGCGGGCGAAAAAGCTGTTCGGCTGCACCTATGTCAACGTCCAGCCGCATTCCGGCGCCCAGGCGAATATCGGCGTCTACTTCGCCCTGCTCAAACCGGGCGACACCATACTCGGCATGTCGCTGGCGGCGGGCGGACACCTGACCCACGGCGCACCGCCGAACCTGTCCGGCAAGTGGCTCAACGCCGTGCAGTACGGGGTGCGGGCGGGCGACCACCGCATCGACTACGACGAGGTCGAACGGCTGGCGAAGGAGCACAGGCCGAAGCTGATCGTGGCCGGCGGGTCGGCCTATCCGCGCATCATCGACTTCGCGCGTTTTCGCGCCATCGCCGATTCCGTCGGCGCCTATCTGATGGTGGACATGGCGCATTTCGCCGGGCTGGTCGCCGGCGGGGTGCACCCCAGCCCGCTGCCCCACGCCCATGTCGTCACCACCACCACGCACAAGACGCTGCGCGGCCCGCGCGGCGGCATGGTGCTGTCGAACGACGAGGAGGTCGGCAAGAAGGTCAACTCCGCCATGTTCCCCGGCACCCAGGGCGGCCCGCTGATGCACGTCATCGCGGCCAAGGCGGTGGCGTTCGGCGAGGCGCTGACGCCCGGGTTCCGCGACTATTCCGCACAGGTCGTGGCGAACGCGAAGGCGCTGGCGGACGAGCTGTCGCAGCGCGGCTGCGATATCGTCTCCGGCGGCACGGACACCCATCTGATGCTGGTCGACCTGCGCCCCAAGGGGCTGACCGGCAAGGAGGCCGAGGCGACGCTGGAAGCCGCCGGCATTACCTGCAACAAGAACGGCATCCCGTTCGACCCGCAGAAGCCGACGGTGACGTCCGGCGTCCGGCTGGGCTCGCCGGCGGCGACGACCCGCGGCTTCGGCGAGGCGGAGTTCCGTCAGGTCGGCGCGATGATCGGCGAGGTGCTGGACGGGCTGGCGGCGAGCAACGGCGACAATACCGCGACCGAGGCCCGCATCCGCGAGCAGGTGCGGACGCTGTGCGACGCGTTCCCGATCTACCCGACGCTCTGACGCGCATCGAAAAAGGGGGGCGAACAGACCATGCGTTGTCCATTCTGCGGCGCGGAGGATACCCAGGTGAAGGATTCCCGCCCCACCGAGGAAGGTGCGGCGATCCGCCGCCGCCGGGCCTGCACGGCCTGCGGCGCGCGGTTCACCACCTTCGAGCGCGTCCAGCTGCGCGAACTGGTCGTGGTCAAGCGCAACGGCAAGCGGGAGCCGCTCGACCGCGACAAGCTCGCGCGGTCCATGAACATCGCGCTGCGCAAGCGCCCGGTGGAGCCGGAACGGGTCGAGCGCGTCATCAACTCGATCATTCGCCGGCTGGAAAGCTCCGGCGAATCCGAGGTGCCGTCCGACGCCGTCGGCCAGCTCATCATGGAAGCTCTGGCGACCCTGGATTCGGTCGCCTATGTCCGCTTTGCCTCCGTTTACCGCAATTTCCGCGAGGCGCGCGATTTCGAGGACTTCGTAGGTACGCTGGGTGATGGCGACGGCTGAGGCCGACCAGCGTCACATGCGTGCCGCGCTGGGCCTGGCCCGGCGCGGGCTGGGCCGGGTCTGGCCGAACCCCGCCGTCGGCTGCGTGCTGGCGCGCGACGGCGTCGTCGTCGGGCGCGGCTGGACCCAGCCCGGCGGACGCCCCCATGCGGAGACGGAGGCGCTGGCCCGCGCCGGCGCCGGCGCCCGCGGCGCCACCGCCTGTGTCACGCTGGAACCCTGCGCCCATCACGGCAGGACGCCGCCCTGCGCCGCGGCGCTGATCGAGGCGGGAATCGCCCGCTGCGTGGTCGCGCTGCGGGACCTGGACCCGCGGGTCGACGGCGGCGGGCTTCGTATGCTGCGCGAGGCCGGGATCGCGGTCGAGCTCGGGCTGATGGAGGCCGAGGCGGCCGAGTTGAACGCGGGGTTCCTGAAAAGGGTGCGCGACGGCCGTCCCCTGGTGACCTGGAAGGCGGCGACGACGCTGGACGGCCGCATCGCCACCCATACCGGAGAAAGCCGCTGGATCACCGGCGAGGCGGCGCGCCGCGCCGGCCACATGATGCGGGCGACCCACGACGCCATCCTTGTCGGGTCCGGCACGGCGCTGTCCGACGACCCGGAACTGACCTGCCGCATCGACGGGCTGGAGGACCGGACGCCGGTGCGCGTCGTCCTCGACGGTCGTCTACGCCTGCCGCTGACGCACAGGCTGGTCTCCAGCGCCCGCGCGACGCCGACCTGGATGATCACGCTGCCGGCGGACGAGCGGGGCCAGGAGGCGCGGCGCGACGCCTATCTTGCGGCGGGGGTGGAGGTCATCGAGGTCGCCGCCGACGCCGACGGCAATCCGGATCTGGCCGAGGCGCTGGCGACGCTGGGCGCGCGCGGCATAACGCGGGTCCTGGTCGAGGGCGGCGGGCGGGTGGCGGCGGCGCTGATGCGCAGCGGGCTGATCGACCGTGTCGTCTGGTTCCGGGCGCCGGTGCTGATCGGCGGCGACGGCGTGCCGGTGATCGCGGCGTTCGGGCTGGACAGGATGGCGGCGGCGCCGCGGCTGGTCCGGTCGGGCGTCAGCATGCTGGGTGACGACACCGTGGAAACCTATATAGTCGGGCAGTAGGGATTCACGCAGCCAGGCGGAAGGTATGTTCACCGGCATTGTCACCGACGTGGGAACCGTGCGCGCGATCGAACGGCGCGGCGACACCCGAATCGAAATCGAAACCGCGTTCGACACCCACGACATCGATATCGGCGCGTCCATCGCCTGTTCCGGGCCGTGCCTGACGGTGGTGGAAAAGGGCAGGGGCTGGTTCGCCGTGGAGGCGTCGGCGGAGACGCTGGCGCGCACTACGCTCGGCGCCTGGAAGGTCGGTGCCCGGGTCAATCTGGAGCGCGCCCTGCGCGTCGGCGACGAGCTCGGCGGACATATCGTTTCCGGCCATGTGGACGGCGTCGCGACCGTTCTTGACACCCGTCCGGAGGGCGATAGTGTGCGCTTCGATTTCGAGGCGCCGGAGGCGTTGAAGCGGTACATCGCGCCCAAGGGGTCGATTGCCCTCGATGGCGTCTCGCTCACGGTGAACGCGGTCGACGATGCGAGGTTCGGCGTCAACGTCATCCACCACACCCAGACCGAGACCACGTTCAGCGAACGGGGCGCCGGCGACCGGGTGAACCTGGAAATCGACATGCTGGCCCGCTATGTCGGGCGGCTCATCGGGGAGAAATAACGTGTCGGACAAGTCGCCGGTCAGACTGGTTGCGGACGGAGAGGACTCGGCCATGCAGGAGTTCCGGGAATACATTTCGCCGCCCGCCGATATCATCGACGACATCCGGGCCGGGAAGATGGTCGTCGTCATCGACGACGAGGATCGCGAGAACGAGGGCGACCTGATCGTCGCCGGCGAGAAGGCGGACGCGGACGCGGTCAACTTCATGGCCCGGTACGGCCGCGGGCTGATCTGCCTGTCGATGACGCGGGAACGGGTCCAGGCGCTGAACCTGCCGCTGATGGCACAGGACAACCGGGCGCCGCTGCAGACCGCCTTCACCGTATCCATCGAAGCCGCCGAAGGCGTGACCACCGGCATTTCCGCGGCGGACCGGGCGCGCACGGTGCAGGTGGCGATCGATCCCGCCAAGGGCCCGAGGGACATCGTCAGCCCCGGCCACGTCTTCCCGCTGGTGGCGCGCGACGGCGGTGTGCTGGCGCGCGCGGGCCATACCGAGGCCGCGGTTGACCTGTCGCGGCTCGCCGGACTCAACCCCTCCGGCGTGATCTGCGAGATCATGAACGACGACGGCACCATGGCGCGGCTGCCCGACCTGGTGACGTTCGCCCAGTTCCACAACCTTAAGATCGGCACCATCGCCGATCTGATCGCCTATCGCATGCGCAACGACTCGATTGTCGAGCGGGTGGTGGAGACGACCCTGAGCCGCGCCGACGGCGGCGAATTCAGGCTGATCGTCTACCGCAACAAGCTCAACGGGACCGAGCATGTCGCCGCGATCAAGGGCGAGATTTCCGGCGACGAACCGGTGCTGGTGCGCATGCACGCGGTCAACATCCTCGACGACGTTCTCGGCGACCAGACCAGCGGGCGGACCGGCGAGCTGGAAACCGCACTGCATATGGTCGCAGAGCAGGGCAAGGGCGTGGTCGTGCTGATCCGCGAACACTGGAACACGGCGTTTTCGAACCAGATACGCATGCGCCACAACCTGCCGGCGGAAGCGTCCGAAAAGGCGCCGACGGGCGCCCCGGTGCTGCGCGACTACGGCGTGGGCGCGCAGATCCTGGTCGATCTCGGTGTGCGCCAGATGCGGCTGATGACCAACGTGCAGCGCACCATCGCGGGCATCGACGGCTACGGGCTGTCCGTCGTCGAACGGGTGCCGCTGCCGCATGGCCGGATCGACGGCGACGGCTGACCGGCCGGGGCCGCGACAACAGTCATTCGGTGAAGGAAAGAGATGCCCGACGCTCCCCACATCATGATCGTGGAATCGCCTTATTACGACGAGATCGCCGATGCGCTGCTCGAGGGCGCCACCGCCGTGCTCGACGCGGCAGGGGCACGGTACGACCGGTTCCAGGTCGCTGGCTCGTTCGAGATTCCGGCCGCCATCCGCTTCGCCGTCAACGCGATGCGCCAGCACGCCGACGCCGTCCGCTATGACGGCTTCATCGGGCTCGGCTGCGTGATCCGGGGCGAGACCAGCCATTACGATTACGTCTGCCAGGAAAGCGCCCGCGCGATGCAGGACCTCGCCGTCAACGAGGCGCTGGCGATCGGCTATGGCATTCTGACGGTGGAGAACCGCGACCAGGCGCTGGCCCGCGCCCGCCCGGACCGGCACGACCGCGGCGGCCATGCCGCGCGCGCCTGTCTCGCGATGATCGAGCTCAGGCGCCATTTCCGACTGACCGGAGAATGAGCGCCGTGCCGCAGCCCGGGCCGGGCGGGCGTTCGCGCAACCCGGCGACGGCACGGCACAGCGCGGCGCGCCTCGCCGCCGTGCAGGCGCTCTATCAGATGGAAATCGCCGGCAGCGGCCTGGCGGCGACGGTCAAGGAGTTCGAGCGCTTCCGCCTCGGCGCCGCCGATCCGGAATCCAGCGGCGGACGGAAGGTCAACCAGAAGCTGTTCGGCGCCCTCGTGAGCGGCGTCGAGGAGCATCGCGAGGCGCTGGATGCGCTGATCGCCCCGAGGCTGGCGGGCTGGTCGGTGGACCGGCTGGAGGTGATCCTGCGCGCGATCCTGCGGCTCGGCGCGTTCGAGCTGCGCCACCGCGTGGAGATGCCGGCCCGCGCCGTGGTCAGCGAATACGTACGGCTGGCGGATTCCTTCTTTTCGGGGGCGGAGCCGGGGATGGTGAATGGCGTGCTGGACGCCGTGGCGCGCGCGGTGCGCCCGGGAGAGATGGAGCGAGGCCATGGCGGGGACGCGCCGTCCGGGTGAGTTCGAGGCCATCGCGCGGTGGCTCGCGCCGCTGGCGCGCCACGCGCCGGAATCGCTGGGGCTGCTCGACGATGCCGCCGTGTTGTCGCCCGCGCCGGGGCGCGGGCTGGCGCTCACCGTGGACACCATGGTCGAGGGCATCCATTTCGTCGCCGACGATCCGCCGGGCGACATCGCCCGCAAGCTGCTGCGGGTCAATCTTTCCGATCTTGCCGCGATGGCGGCCGAGCCGCGCTGGTGCCTGCTGGCGATGTCGCTGGGCGAGTCCCAGGACGAGTCGTGGCTTGAAGCCTTTGCGGAAGGGCTTGGTGCGGACCTGGAGAGTTTCGGCGTTGCCCTGATCGGCGGCGACACGACCGCGACTCCCGGTCCGCTGACCCTGAGCCTGACGGCGCTGGGCGAGGTGGGAAAAGGCGGCGCAGTGCTCCGGTCCACCGCGGCGGCGGAGCAGGATGTCTGGGTCACCGGCACGCTGGGCGACGCGGCCCTGGCGCTGGCACTGATGCAGGGCAGGGCGGGGGGGCTGACGCTGGGAGACTTCCCGTGTCTGCAGGGCCGCTACAGGGTGCCGCAGCCGCGGACCGCACTCGGGCCCCGGCTTGCCGGCATCGCGACGGCGATGCTCGATATCTCCGATGGTCTTGCCGCCGATCTGGGCCATATCTGCGCCGCCTCCCGCGTCGGGGCGGATGTCGCGTTCGAGGCGCTGCCGCTTTCCGACGAAGCGCGGCGCGTGCTCGACGCCTGTCCGGAACTGGCAGCTTCCGTCGCTGCCGGCGGCGACGATTACGAGTTGCTGTTCACGGCGGCGCCGGGCGAAGCGGCGCGCATAGAGGCGCTGGGCGCGGAGACCGGCGTGCCGGTGGCGCGCATCGGCGCGACGCGCGCGGGCGAGGGCGTCGTGGTCCGCGATCCGTCGGGTTCGCCGATGGCGCTGGAGTCCAGCGGCTGGCGGCATTTCTGACCGGCGGACCGTTTACGGTCTGTTACCCTTTTTGGCGTCATCTGGCGCCATGACCACGGACATGCCCCGGAAGACCGCCCTCGCCCGGCGGCGGATGCTCGCGCTGACCGCAGCCGCCGCGCTCGCCTGCGTCCTGCCGGCGGGGGCGTTCGCGTCCGATGGCGGGTCGGCTCGTTCGCGGCCGCCCAGACCGTCGCGGCTGTCGGCGACCAGGTTCTATACCTTCGATCCGTTCACCATCCCGCTGCTGACCGATGGCGTCGTCCGGGAGCAGTTCACCCTGGTCATCGCGGTCGAGCTCAAGGAGGAAGGCCAGCGCGAGGAGGTCGCGGAGCTGACGCCCAAGCTCCGCGATGCGATGTACAAGGAGCTCTACCGGATGGTGACGTTCCGCCGCGCCGGAAGCCCCATCCCCGTGATCGACGCCTTCAAGATGCGGCTTTACGAGATCGCCCGCCGGATTGCCGGCGACGAAATCGTCTCCGCCCTGCTGGTCCAGCAGGCCTACAAGCGTCCGGCGCGCTAACCCGCGCTTTCGGCGCTCACGCGAGCCCCCCTCCGCGAAGCCGCCAGCCGGCGGCGCCGGGGTTGCCTTGCCCCCCCTATTCTGGCATCTTCCGCGCGGTTTTCGTCCGGCGCCATCTTCCGTGGCCGGCGGCGTGGGCGTTTTTCGCGCGGCGGCAACCACCGCCCGTTTCGGGGCTACCAGAGACCAACAAGGAACTCCAAGATGGCTGTGACATATTCGCTGGTGATCGCGTGCGGCGTGATTGCCCTCCTCTACGGCATATGGGCGATTCGCTCCGTGGTGTCGGCGGACCCCGGCACCGAAAGGATGCAGGAAATCGCCAACGCGGTGCAGGAAGGTGCCAGCGCCTATCTCAACCGCCAGTACACCACCATCGCCGTCGCCGGCGTGGTGATCGGCGTGCTGCTCGGCTGGGCGCTCGGCCTGCCGGTGGCCATCGGGTATTTCATCGGCGCGCTTCTTTCCGGCGCGACCGGCTATATCGGCATGAACGTCTCGGTCCGCGCCAATGTGCGCACCGCCAACGCGGCGCGCACCGGCGGGCTCGAACCCGCGCTGGGCATCGCCTTCAAGTCCGGCGCCGTGACCGGCATCCTGGTGGTGGGCCTCGCGCTGCTCGGCGTCGCCGGCTACTACATGGTGCTGCGCGGCATGTACGACGCCGGAAACGACGCCGACCTGCGGCATATCCTCGAAGCGCTGGTCGCCCTAGGCTTCGGCGCGTCGCTGATTTCCATCTTCGCCCGTCTCGGCGGCGGCATCTTCACCAAGGGCGCCGATGTCGGCGCCGACCTCGTCGGCAAGATCGAGGCCGGAATCCCCGAGGACGATCCCCGCAACGCGGCGGTGATCGCCGACAATGTCGGCGACAATGTGGGCGACTGCGCCGGCATGGCCGCCGACCTGTTCGAGACCTACGCGGTGACCATGGTCGCGACCATGCTGCTGGCGGCGATCTACTTCACCGGCGCCGGCCGCGAGGCGCTGATGCTGTTCCCGCTGGTGATCGGCGGCGTCTGCATCGTCGGTTCCATCGTCGGCTTCTTCTTCGTCCGCCTGGGGGCCTCCAACAACATCATGGGCGCTCTCTACAAGGGGCTGATCGTGTCCATGATCGCTTCCGCCGTTCTGATCGCCGGCGTCGTCTGGTTCATGTTCGGCGGCTTCAGCGCCGATGTCGGCGCGGGCGGGACGGTCCTGTCGAAGCACCTGTACTACTGTGCGTTGGTCGGGCTCGCCGTGACCGGGCTGCTGGTGTGGATCACCGAATACTACACCGGCACCGATCACCGTCCGGTCCGCATGGTGGCCAAGGCTTCGGAGACGGGGCACGCCACCAACGTGATCGCCGGTCTTTCCATCTCGATGGAGGCCTGCGCGCTGCCCGTGCTGGTGATCTGCGCCGGCATCATCACGGCCTATTTCGCGGCCGGCATGTACGGTATCGCCATCGCGGCGACGACCATGCTGGCGCTGGCCGGCATCATCACCGCGCTCGACGCCTACGGGCCGGTGACGGACAACGCCGGCGGCATCGCCGAGATGGCGGGCCTGCCGGACGAGGTGCGCAAATACACCGATGCGCTGGATGCGGTCGGCAACACCACCAAGGCGGTGACCAAGGGCTACGCCATCGGCTCGGCCGGGCTCGCCGCCCTCGTGCTGTTCGCGGCCTATACCGCCGACATCGCGCATTACTTCCCGGCCATCTCGGCCAGCATCAAGTTCGAGTTGCAGAACCCGTTCGTGGTGGTCGGGCTGTTCCTCGGCGGGCTGCTGCCGTACCAGTTCGGCGCGATGTGCATGCAGGCGGTGGGCCGCGCGGCCGGCGCGGTGGTGGTCGAGGTGCGCCGCCAGTTCAAGGAGATCCCGGGCATCATGGAAGGCACGGCCAAGCCGGAATACGGCCGCGCCGTCGACCTGCTGACCAAGGCGGCGATCAAGGAGATGATCCTGCCGTCGATGCTGCCGGTGCTGGCGCCGATCGTCGTCTACTACGTCATCCTCGGCGTCGCGGGGCAGGCGGAAGCGCTGACCACGCTGGGCGCGATGCTTCTCGGCACCATCGTCACCGGCATCTTCGTCGCCATCTCGATGACCTCCGGCGGCGGGGCGTGGGACAACGCCAAGAAGTTCATCGAGGACGGCAACTACGGCGGCAAGGGCTCCGACGCCCACCATGCCGCCGTGACCGGCGACACCGTCGGCGACCCGTACAAGGATACGGCGGGTCCCGCGATCAACCCGATGATCAAGATCATCAACATCGTGGCGATCCTGCTACTGGCCATCGCCGCCTGAACCGAAGCCAAACGAAAAAGCCCCGGCGGTCGCACCGCCGGGGCTTTTTCATGTCCGGGCGGGTCGCGTCGTCAGTACGGGGCCTCATCCCGGAGCGAGCCGCTCTCCGGTGTGCCGAACCGGCCGAGATTGCCGATCAGCTGCTGGATGACGGTCAGGTCCTTGCCGCGGGTCGGCGTTTCGCGCTCGACCAGGACGATGGGCTTCTCGTCGGTGGCGTCGTCTTTCTCGATCTGCTCCACGACGCCCGTCTTGTCGAAGCGGACGGTGATGACGTTGCGGTTCAGCAGCTCGGGCTTGAAGAAGGCGACGGTCTTCACCTTGCCGCCGATGTAGTACCAGATCTCCTTCTCGAAGGTCGCTGTGGTCGACGGCGCGCCCAGGATGTCGGCGACCTCCGCGCGGGTGGTCTTGCCCGGCCTGATCTCGGTCAGCAGCTTGGCGTCGGGCAGGTTGCCGCGCACGTCCACCTGCTCCTCGCAGCCGGCCAGAAGCCCGGCGCAGACGAGCAGGGCAAGCGGTGCTGCCATCAGGCGGTTGCGAAGGTGATTGTGCATTGTGCTGGCCCCGTGGCGGACGGCCTCAGCGCGCCGTTGGCAGGCGGCGAGGCCATTTACTCGCCGCCGAATTTGTGTGTTTATCCGCCTTATGTCAATTCCTGCGTTCAGGGTGCGCCGGTGAGGGCGCTGCGCAGCATCTTCAGGCCGGCGGCCACGTCGCGTCGTGCCGAGGCGCTGTACGGACGGGCGGTGGGCCAGGCCCGCGACCCCGGCTTCTACGCCGCGCTCGGCGTGCCCGATTCGGTCGATGGCCGGTTCGAGATGATTTCCCTGCATGTCTGGCTGCTGCTGCGCCGTCTGAAGTCGGGTCCAGGCGCGGGGGCGCTTGCCCAGGCGGTGTTCGATGCCATGTTCGACGATATGGATCGTGGATTGCGCGAGATGGGCGCCGGGGACCTCGGAGTCGGCCGAAGGATCAAGGCGATGGCGACCGCGTTCTACGGGCGGATCGCGGCTTATGACCGGGGACTTGCCGCAGGCGGCGAGGTGCTGGAGGACACGCTGATTCGGAATGTCTGGCGCGGAGAGGCGCCGGAGGGCGCGCGGCCCGCCGTGCTGGCGGCCTATCTGCGCCGGGTGGACGCGCATTTGCGGGACCTGACGCCGGCGGCGCTGCTGGAGGCGGAGGCCCCGTTCGGTCCGGCGCCCGCGGATGTCGAGGCGCAGGAGGCATGACCATGGCGGCACGGGACGCGCCGACGCCGGAATTCAGCCTCGTCGTTCATCCGTCGGAACTGCCGGCCGGCGGCCGGCGCTATGTGCTGGAGGCGGGACCGAAGGAGCGCGCGGCGCTGGCCAGCCGTTTCGGCCTGGTCTCCATTGAGGCGTTTACCGCCGAAATGGAGCTGGAGCGGGTTCCGGGCGGCGATTTTCTGCGTCTCAAGGGCCGGCTTCGGGCCGACGTGGTCCAGAGTTGCGTCGTCACGCTGGAGCCGGTGCGCGCCGCGGTGGACGAGACCGTGGACATACTTTATGCCGCCGATCCCGGCGGCGCGGAGGCGTTCGAGGACGACATGACACGGGATGTCGAGCTTCTGGAGGGCGATTCGCTGGATATCGGCGAGATCGCGGCGGAAGAGATGGCGCTGATGCTCGATCCCTATCCGCGCGCCCCCGGCGCATCGCTTGAGGCGCTTGGGCCCTCGCTTCCGGCCCGGCTGCGTGAAGAGATCGAGGGTGCCGGGACGGCGGAGCGAGAGGGCCGGAGGGCGCCGTTCGAAATACTGGCAGCAATGAAGCGAAAGCAGTAGAATTACGGCGGTTTTCGAGGGCTGGAGGCACGGGGGAGAGTCATTCAGGTTGCCCTTCTGTGTGAATTTAGCTAAACCACCAGCCGCCTTGACGGACCCGTGTGCGGTCCAGCTTTTCCGAGATTGACGATATGGCCGTTCCAAAGAAGAAAACCTCCAAGTCGCGCCGCAACATGCGCCGTTCCCACGATGCGCTTGAGGCGTCTGCGCACAGCGAATGCCCGAACTGCGGCGAGCTGAAGCGGCCGCACCACGTGTGCGGTGCTTGTGGCTACTATCGCGAGCGCGAGGTGGTCGAAGCTGTCGGCGTGTGACGGGCCCCTCTTGCCGAATGAGGGCGGGGCAGCAGGGAGCCTGATTTGAGCGCGCGGCTGACGATTGCACTCGATGCCATGGGGGGCGATCACGCCCCCGAGATCGTGATCAGCGGCGCGGCGATCGCGCGGCGGCGCTTTCCCCAAGTCGATTTCCTGTTCTTCGGCGATCAGGCGCGGATCGATCCGCTGATCGACGAGCACCCCAAGCTGCGCAGGGTCAGCACGGTCCGCCACACCGACATGGCGGTCAGCGCACACGAGCGTCCGTCGATCGCGCTGCGCCGCGGCCAGAAGACGAGCATGCAGCTTGCCATCAACGCGGTGCGCGACGGCGAGGCCGCCGGTCTGGTCTCGGCCGGCAACACCGGCGCGCTGATGGCGATGAGCAAGGTCACGCTGAAAACACTGCCCGGCATCGACCGGCCGGCGATCGCAGCCTATGTGCCGACCCAGGTGGGGGAGAGCGTGCTGCTCGATCTCGGCGCCAACGTCGAATGCGACGCGAACAACCTTCTGCAGTTCGGCATGCTGGGCGCCGCGTTCGCGCGCACCGTGCTCGGGCTGAAGCGGCCGACCGTCGGCCTGCTGAACGTCGGCGCGGAGGAGATCAAGGGCCGCGACATGGTGAAGCAGGCGGCGACGCTGTTCCGCAACGTGAACCTGCCCTTCACCTTCCACGGCTTCGTCGAGGGCGACGACATCGGCACCGGCGCGGTGGACGTCTTCGTGGTCGACGGGTTCACCGGGAACGTCGTGCTCAAGTCGATCGAGGGCACGGTGCGGCTCTACACCGATTTCCTGCGCCGCAGCTTCCGGAACTCGCTGGTGACGAAGCTGTCCTACCTGCTGGCGCGCGGGGCGTTCAAGCAGATGCGGGCCCGCATCGATCCGCGCCGCTATAACGGCGCGACCTTCCTCGGCCTCAACGGCATCGTGGTGAAGAGCCATGGTGGCGCAGACGCGTTCGGCTTCGCCAATGCCATCGGGGTGGCCGTGGACATGGCCGCCAACGGCATCATCGAATTCATCATGCGAGAGCTCGAGCAATCCGCGGAAGACCCGTTGCTGACCAGCGCGCAGGCGGCTGTGTCCTGATGGTCCGCCGTTCCATTGTCGCAGGGTGCGGCGCGTATCTGCCGGACCGCATCGTGACCAATCAGGATCTGGCGCGAGATCTCGATACGTCGGACGAGTGGATCACGCAGCGGACCGGCATTCGCGAGCGCCGCATCGCGGCCGAGGGGCAGACCACGGCCGATCTCGCCACCGCAGCCGCGCAGCGCGCGCTCGAGGCCGCGGGGATCGGCGCCGACGACCTCGACATGATTGTGCTGGCCACCGCAACCCCGGACGAGACCTTTCCCGCCACCGCCACGCGGGTGCAGGCCGCGCTGGGGATGACGCGCGGCGCGGCGTTCGACGTGCATGCCGTGTGTTCCGGCTTCATCTACGGCCTGAACATCGCCGACAACTTCATCCGCGTGGGCCAGGCCGAGAAGGTGCTGGTGATCGGGGCGGAGACATTCTCGCGCCTGCTCGACTGGACCGATCGCACGACCTGCGTGCTGTTCGGCGACGGCGCCGGCGCGGTGGTGCTGACGGCGGCGGAAGGAAAGGGCGATTCCGGCGACCGGGGCGTGCTGTCCAGCCATATCCATTCCGACGGACGGCATCACGATCTGCTCTATGTCGACGGCGGGCCGTCCTCGACCCGCACGGTGGGCCATCTGCGCATGTCCGGGCGCGAGGTCTTTCGCCACGCGGTGACCAAAATGGCCGATGTACTCGGCGAGTCGCTGGCCGCGAACGGGCTTTGCGCCAGCGATATCGACTGGCTGGTGCCGCATCAGGCCAACCGGCGCATCCTCGACGCCACCGCGCAGAAGCTGGGGCTGGCACCGGAGCGCGTGGTGGTGACCGTGGACCGGCATGCCAACACCTCCGCCGCATCGATCCCGCTGGCCCTGGCGGAAGCCGTGGCCGATGGCCGCATCCAGCGGGGCGATCTCATCGTAATGGAGGCGATGGGCGGCGGCTTCACCTGGGGCGCCAGCCTGGTCCGCTGGTAGACCGGCCGGCGGTTGCGCCGGGTTTTTTCCCATCAATGCCACAAAAATAATACCGCGGTTTAGTCTCGGCTATTATCCCTTTGATATTGACGGCGGAATTGCGGTTCGCTACCGTTTGTCCTTCGCATCATCCGGGGGGATGACAATGGCTGGTACGACAGTTACGCGGGCCCAACTCAGCGAGTCCGTGTATCAGGAAGTTGGCTTGTCGCGCAATGAGTCCGCCGAGCTTGTTGAGAATGTACTTAACGAGATCGCGGATACCTTGACCCGTGGTGAGACAGTGAAAATCTCGTCATTCGGCAGCTTCTCCGTGCGCCAGAAAGGCGAACGGACGGGGCGTAATCCGAAGACCGGCGAAGAAGTGCCGATCAAGCCGCGCCGGGTGCTCGTCTTCCGCGCCTCAAACGTGCTCAAGAGCCGGATCAACGGGGGCGAGGACAGCGCCTTCGCTGACAAGGGCGCGCCGCCGTCGCCATGAGCGATCAGGCCGCCGCCGAACAGCCTGGCCGCCGGCCTGCCAAGTCCGCGGCCGCCTTCCGCACCATCAGCGAGGTGGCCGCCGAGCTCGACGTGCCCTCGCATGTGCTCCGCTTCTGGGAAACCAAGTTCGCACAGGTCCGCCCGTTGAAGCGCGGCGGCGGCCGGCGCTACTACCGGCCGGAGGACGTGACCCTCCTGCGCCGCATCCGTCAATTGCTCTATGACGACGGCTACACCATCAAGGGGGTCCAGAAGCTGCTGCGCGAAGGCGGGCTCAACGATGCCGGCAGCGGCGGCGCGCAGCCGGCTGCCGCCCAACGGGCCGAACTCGATCCTGCCCGTCGCCGCGCGCTGGAAGACGTGCTCGCCGAGCTGGAATCATTGCGAAACACCCTGCGCGGCGGCGCGTAGCCGCAGCACTTTTCAGCCGTTGCCATGGGCCGGCCGGGTGCGTAGATTGCGCTCCTTGGCGGAGCGTGGCGCAGTCTGGTAGCGCACTTGACTGGGGGTCAAGGGGTCGTCGGTTCAAATCCGGCCGCTCCGACCAAAGCATCGGGGGGATCGGGTGGCATTCGCCTGGTCCCCCCGATCTTTACCGGCCCGCGCCTCGCCGGTGTCAGCCCGATCGGTCGACCCGGTCCGGCGGAATCTCCGGCGGCTCGTCGGGCGGAATTTCCACCGGTTGCTCGTCCGGAAAGCCTGGTGGGGGCGGCTCGGGCTCGGGATCGATAGGCGGCGGCCGCTCCCACGGCGAGTCAGGCGGAATCTCCGGCGGCGGGTGCGGCGGAGCGTCCGGGATCTGCATCTCGGGCGGCGATGTCATGGCGTCACGACGACTTCTTCTGGGGCTTTCCCTTCCGCTTCGTGGAAGCGAACTCCTCCAGCTTTTTCTCGCTCATCGACTCATACATGTCTTTCGACGCTCCCTTGAGCTCGGACTTCTTCCGTTCGCCGCGCTTGGCGGCGAGGGCGGCGCCTGCCGCCATCTGCTGCGCCTTGGATTTGGCCGGCATTTTGCTTCTCCTCATCTGTCCTGTCCCGGCCGCAACGGGCAGGCCGGCGACGATGCTGGATAAACGCCCGGCCGGGGTCATTGTTTCGCAGCGGACACGGCCGGCCCGGCCAGGGAATTCCCCGGTCGCGGGAACCTTTGCGAAGGCGGCGGGTTTAACGAGTCGGAGCGCGGCGGAGCTCTGCCGCCCGTCCGGATTTCCGTATCAGAAGGGCGTCGCACCAATGGCCGACACCGCATTGCCGCCGCAGACGCAATCGCACCAGCCGGGTCGGGAATCCGAAATGGATCCGCCGCCGGATTACCAGCCGCGCTTCCCGGGCTCCGGCCGTCTCCAGGGCAAGGTCGCCATCGTGACCGGCGGGGACAGCGGCATCGGCCGCGCCGTCTGCGTCGCCTTCGCCAGGGAAGGGGCGAAGCTCGGCGTGCTCTATCTGGAGGAGACGGAGGATGCGAAAGAAACCCAGCGCCTGGTCGAGGCCGAGGGCTCGCAAGCCTACTGCATGGCAGGGGACGTCGCCGACGAGCATTTCTGCCGGACGGCGGTGGAGCATGTGGTCGACCGCTTCGGCCGGCTCGACATGCTGGTCAACAACGCCGCCGAACAGCATGTAAGGCGGGACATCACCGAGATATCGCGCGAACAGCTCGAGCGGACATTCGCCACCAACGTCTTCGGCTACTTCCATATGGCGAAGGCCGCGCTGCCCCATCTCGGACCGGGATCGGCCATCGTCAACACGACATCGGTGACCGCCTATCACGGCAAGGAGGTGCTGATCGATTACAGCGCGACGAAGGGCGCGATCGTCGCCTTCACACGTTCCCTGTCCGAGAGCCTTGCGGAGAAGGGCATTCGCGTGAACGCCGTGGCCCCCGGCCCGATCTGGACTCCGCTGATTCCGGCGTCCTTCAGCGCCGAGGAGGTCGGCAGTTTCGGCCAGCACACGCCGCTGGGCCGGCCGGGCCAGCCGAACGAGGTCGCCGGCTGCTTCGTGTTTCTCGCCTCGGAGGACGCTTCCTACATGAGCGGCCAGGTCCTTCATCCGAACGGCGGCCAGATCGTCGCGTCCTAGCCTGTCGGCCCATAGGGGGCCTTGCCCAGCAGCCCGGCCAGATGGACCGCGTTGGACACCGCCATGTCCATCGCGCTTCGTACCGCATCCGGTATTTCGGCGAGTTCCCTGTAGTCGATAGCGCCCATCGCCTCGCCCACCCAATAGACGACGGCATTGGCCGCGAGCGTGAAGCCGACGTCGTTCAGCGCCTGGTAAAGTTGCGCCGACACGTGATGAGCGCCGTCTTCGTTGCCGACCACCGCCACCAGCGCGACGTGGCCGTAGGACGGCATCCGGCCCTCGTCGTCCTTCTCGCCCAGAAACGCGTCCATGCGTTCGAGAACGCGCTGGCAGACGCTCGATGGCTGGCCCAGCCAGATCGGTGTACCCAGCACCAGAATGTCGGCGGCCAGAACGGCACGGCGTATCGCCGGCCAGGCGTCGCCGTCGCCTTCATCGGAGGTGACGCCGGGCCTTATGTCGCGATCGACCGCGCGGAGGATGGTTCCGCCGGCGCCATGGCCGTCCAGCGTCTCCATGATCTGGGAGAGCAGGAGCTGGGTCGAGGATTCTTCGCCGGCTTCGCCCTTCAGGCTGCAGTTCACCGCCAGTGCATCCATGGGATTTTTCTCTCCTTGGACCTGCTCCACATCTACGTAAACGGATTTCGCGGGATTGGTTCCCCCCTCCGGAGTCGTCGAATACTGCCCCGCAACCTTCGGGCCGTCGTCGCGTTAGGGTCAGAAGACCGACGGGAGGAGAAGCGAAATGGGAAAAGCGAGCAAGCGCGATATCGCGCGGGCGGTGCTGGACCGCCATCCGAAAAGCTACGCCGACGAGCTGCATGTCGCCGTCGGCAGGAACACGCCGGCGCCGCTCTATCAGTGGCTGATCGCGTCGCTTCTGTTCAGCGCGCGCATCGCCGCCGACCAGGCGCAAGGCGCGGCGAAGGCGCTTTTCGAGCGGGGTTGGCGCACGCCGGAGAAAATGGCGCGGACGAGCTGGTCGGAGCGGGTAAAGGTGCTGAACCGCTCCGGCTATGCGCGGTACGACGAAAGCACATCGCGCTATATCGGCGACACGACCGGGCTGCTGCTGGACCGGTACGGCGGCGACCTGCGCAAGCTGCGCGCGGACGCCGGTCGCGATGTCGAAAAGGAACGGGCGCTGTTGAAGGCGTTCAAGGGCATCGGCGATGTCGGGGCCGATATCTTTTTCCGCGAGGTGCAGGTCGCATGGGACGAGGTTTACCCGTTCGCCGACCGCAAGGCGCTCGACGTCGCCCGCCGCCTCGGCCTCGATGACAGCGCGGAAGGGCTGGCGCGGCTGATCGGCCGGGAAAACCTGCCGCGCCTGCTGACGGGACTCGTGCGGGTCGGCCTCGCGGACGAAGAAGACGACCTGCTGCGGGACGTGGCGTAACCCGCCCGCCGCGCCGCCGGAACCGAATAACAGCCGCACGCGTTAACAGGCGGAACGGAGTCAGCAGGCGGCACGCTCTATGGCGCGGAAGGCGACAGCCAGGTCCGGAAAGAAAAGCAGTGGCGCGAAGCCCGGGCGGTCGAAGGGCGCAGCGTCCTCCGTCGGCACCCGCCCGGCGTGGAGCGGCAACATGCGTCTCGCCCTGGTGTCGGTGCCGGTGAAGATCTTTCCCGCGACGAGCACGGGCGCGCGCATCAGCTTTCACCAGGTTCATCAGCCCTCAGGCAAGCGCGTGCGGTACCAGAAGGTGGTGCCCGGCCTGGGCCCAGTCGATACCGACGACATCGTGAAGGGGTTCGAGCTGGAGAAGGGGCAGTATGTCCTGATCGCCCCCGACGAGATCGAGGATCTCAAGCTTGAGGCGAAGAAGACGCTGGATCTCGTCCAGTTCGTGTCCCAGGGCGAGATCGACCCGATCTGGTTCGACCGTCCCTATTACGTGGTGCCCGACGGCGAGATGGCGGAGGAGGCGTATGGCGTGCTGCGCGACGCGCTGCGCGAGTCCCGCCGGCTGGGTCTGGGGCAGTACGTGATGAGGGGGCGGGAGTACATCGCCGCCATCAAGCCCTGCGGCAACGGCCTGCTGCTGGAGACGCTGCGCTTCGCCGACGAGGTGCGCAGCGCGGCGCCGTTCTTCTCCACCGTCGACGATGTCGAGCCCGATGAGGAGCTGCTCTCCCTCGCCCGGGAGCTGATCGAGAGAAAGAGCGCCCCGTTCGATCCCTCCCGCTTCGAGGATCAGTACACCAAGGCGCTGCGTGAGATGGTCGATGCCAAGGCCAAGCGCAGGAAGCCGGTCGCAATCGAGGAGGACGAGGAGCCCTCGGGCGGGGCCAAGGTGATCGACCTCGTCGATGCGCTCAAGCGTTCGGTCAAGACGGCCGGCGGCGCAGGCGCAAAGGGCTCTTCCTCTTCGGGTTCCCGGAAGCGAAAGGCGAGCTGAGATGGCCGCCGACGGCGCGCGCGGGGACGCCCTTGTGACGTATCGTGCGAAGCGCCGCTTCGACCGGACACCCGAACCGGCAGGCGGCGCCGGCCGGAGCGCGGGCAATCTCTATACGATTCAGAAGCACGCCGCGCGGCGCCTGCATTACGACCTGCGGCTGGAGGTCGACGGCGTGCTGAAAAGCTGGGCGGTCACGCGGGGGCCGAGCCTCGATCCGGCGGAGAAGCGGCTCGCCGTGCGCACCGAAGACCATCCGCTCGACTACGCGGCCTTCGAGGGGCGCATACCGGAAGGCAATTACGGCGCCGGCACCGTGCTGCTGTGGGACCGCGGAAGCTGGGAGCCGCTGGGCGATCCGCGGGAGGGGCTGAAGAACGGCAAGCTCGTCTTCCGCCTCGACGGGGAGCGGCTCCGCGGCCGGTGGGCGCTGATACGCATGAAGGGCCGGAAACCCGAGCGGCGGGAGAACTGGCTGCTGATCAAGGAGAACGATCCGGAAAGCGACCGGGAGAAGGACGTGACCGCGCTGGATGCCAGCGTTCTCTCCGGACGGAAGATGCAGCAGATCGCCGCCGCGCCGGAAGCGGTCTGGACCGGCGGCGGCGAAGTCCGGCGAGGGAAGAAGGCGTCGGACGCGGAACCTCGCGCCGCGAGGAAGCGCCGCGGAACCGGCAAGATGCCCGGATTCGTCGAGCCGGCGCTTGCGACGCTGGTGGACGACGTTCCGGAGGGCGAGAAATGGCTGTTCGAGGTCAAGTTCGATGGCTATCGCGCCGTCGCGGCGGCGGCCGGGGATGCGGTAAGGATATCCACGCGCAACGGGCTCGACTGGACGAGCAGGTTTTCGGGAATCGCCGACGCGCTGCATCGGCTCGATCTCGACGGAGTCCTCCTCGACGGAGAGATCGTGGCGGTCGATCCCGACGGGCGGACCAGCTTCTCGCAGCTGCAGGACGTTCTGAAGGGCGGCCGGGGACAGCTGTCCTATTTCGTCTTCGATCTTCTCGCCGAGCGGGGAAAGAGCCTGCGGACCCGCCCGCTGACGGAGAGAAAGGCGCGGCTCGCCGCGCTGCTGAAGGACACCGGCCGCTCCGGCCCGGTCTTCTTTACCGACCACATCACGGGCGACGGCGCGGAGATGCTTGCGACGCTGTGCCGGACAGGCTTCGAGGGCATCATCGCGAAGCGCGCCGATGCGCCGTACCGGTCCGGGCGCGGGCGCGCGTGGCTGAAGATCAAGTGCTCGCGCGATCAGGAGTTCGTGATCGTCGGCTGGTCGCCCTCGACCAGGGATCGCCCGTTTTCCTCGCTGTTGCTGGCGGTCAGGGAAAAGGGCGGGTTCCGCTATGCGGGGCGAGTCGGCACGGGCTTTTCCGAGCGCGATATGGCCGCCATGGCGGAGCGGCTGAAGGGCCTGTCCCGGAAGACGCCGCCGGTGACCGGAGAAGTTCCGCGCGCGGTCGCGCGGCAGGCCCGCTGGGTGAAGCCCGAGCTCGTCGCCCAGGTCGCCTTCGCCGAATTTACCAGCGACGGTCTCGTGCGTCAGGGGCGGTTTCTCGGCTTGCGTGAGGACAAGCCGCCGGAAAGCGTGGGCCGGGACATACCTCAGTCGGTGAAGGAGGCGGAGGAGATGGTCGAAAACGACGACGTCACGGTTGCAGGAATCCGGCTGAGCCACCCCGACAGGGTCCTGTATCCGCAGCAGGGAGTCACCAAGCGCGACCTCGCGACCTATTTCGAAGCGGTGGCGTCGGCCATGCTGCCGCACCTTGCGGGCCGGCTGGTCAGCCTCGTGCGCTGTCCGCAGGGCAGCGCGAAGAAGTGCTTCTTTCAGCGTCATGGCGGCGCCGGGCTTCCGGACCAGGTTCACCGGCTGGCGGTGCGGGAGCGCGACGGAGACGAGGCCGAATATCTCCATGTCGAGGATGCCGCCGGGCTGGTCGCCGCGGCGCAGATGGGCGTGCTGGAGCTCCACCTGTGGGGTTCGCGCATCGACGACATCGAGCGGCCCGACCGCCTGGTGTTCGATCTCGATCCGGACAGCGCGGTCGATTTCGGGACCGTGAAACAGGCCGCGGTCCATATCCGCGACGTGCTCGATGCGCTGGGGCTGAAAAGCTTCGCGCTGCTGACCGGCGGCAAGGGTATCCATGTGGTCGCGCCTCTTGTGCGCCGTCATGAATGGCCGACGGTGAAGGCGTTCGCCGGCTCCGTCGCCGCACGGGTCGCCGATGACGATCCGGCGAACTTCGTGGCGACGATGACCAAGGCGAAACGCAAGGGACGGATCTTCATCGATTATTTCCGCAACGACCGCGGCTCCACGGCGATCGCGCCTTACTCCCCGCGCGCGAGGGAAGGCGCGCCGCTCGCCTGGCCGGTCGAATGGGAGGCGCTGGCGTCGGTGCGGGCGGCGAACCAGTTCCGCCTCGGAGAGGTGGACACCCGGTCGGCCAAAGGCTGGCCCGGCTACGGCAAAACCCGTCAGGGGCTCAAGGCTGCCAGCCTGCGCGCTCTCGGCGTGCAGGCCGATTGACCCGTTGTCGGCTCGGCGAGTCGCGGAGGGAGGTACGGAATGAGATCGACAGGCGCGCCGTCGGCCTTCATGCGCCGGGCCCTCGGTGTCGGCGCGCTTCTCCTGCTCGCCGCCTGCGGCAACGAGGCGGAGCTTTCGCGCGCGGAAACGACCGGCCCCAATCCCCGGATTCCCGAGCCCGGGGACGGGCTTTTCCCCGTCGTGGATATTGCTCGCGCCAGGGGATGGTCCGGCGGCAGGACTCCTAGCCCGGCGCCGGGGCTGGCGGTGCAGGCCTACGCGGACGGTCTCGATCACCCGCGGTGGCTTTACGTGCTGCCCAACGGCGATGTGCTGGTGGCGGAGACAAACGCGCCCGAACGGCCGGAGAGCGGCGGGGGCATCAAGGGCTGGATCGTGCAACTGTTTCAGAAATGGGCGGGGGCGGGCGTGCCGAGCGCCAACCGCATCACCTTGCTGCGCGATGCCGATGGCGACGGCGTCGCCGAGTACCGGACCGCCTTCCTGGAAGGGCTGAACTCGCCGTTCGGCATGGCGCTTGTCGGCAATGACTTCTACGTCGCGAACACCGATGCGATCCTGCGCTTTCCCTACAGGGGCGGCGAAACCAGAATCTCAGCGCCCGGCGAAAAGGTGACCGATCTGCCGGCCGGCCCAATCAACCGTCACTGGACCCGGAATGTGATCGCGAGCCGCGACGGGACGCGCCTTTATGCGACGGTGGGCTCGAACAGCAATGTCGCCGAGAACGGCCTGGACAAGGAGGAGCGCCGCGCCGCGATCCTGGAAATCGACCCGAAAGCCGGACAGTCCAGGCTATTCGCGTCTGGCCTGCGCAACCCGAACGGAATGGATTGGGAACCGGAAACCGGAATTCTGTGGACGGTCGTGAACGAGCGCGACGAGCTCGGCAGCGATCTTGTTCCGGATTACCTCACCTCGGTGAAGGAGGGCGGGTTCTACGGATGGCCGTTCAGCTACTGGGGCCGGCATGTCGACGCGCGGGTTTCTCCCCCCAGACCGGATCTTGTCGCCAGGGCGATCGTCCCGGATTACGCGCTCGGCAACCACGTCGCGCCGCTGGGCCTCGTCTTTTCGAAGGGGACATTGCTGCCCGAAAATTTCCGAAGCGGCGCGTTCATCGGCCAGCACGGTTCGTGGAACCGCACGCCCCGCAGCGGCTACAACGTCGTCTTCGTGCGCTTCGTCGCCGGCCATCCCGCCGGGGAACCGGCCGACGTGCTGACCGGTTTCGTCGATGAAGAGAAGGACGAGGCGTTCGGTCGCCCGGTTGACGTCGCCATTGACCGGCGCGGCGCGCTGCTTGTGGCCGACGACGTCGGCAACACGGTCTGGCGCGTGGCGCCCGTCGCTCCCGCCAGGTAGCCGGGAGCTTGCCGGGGAAGGAAAAGGGAGGTACGGGCGACCAAATGTCTGACGGAGGGGAAGCTGTAAACGAAGCCGACGGCGACAGCGTGCAAATCCGCTGGAGCGCCGGCACGTGGCTCCTGATTCTCGCCCTTTTTTACACGGCGTACTTCGCCAAGGACGTTTTGATCCCGATTACGCTGGCATTTCTTCTGAACCTCCTGTGTGCGCCGCTGGTCCGGGGAATGCGAAGGCGCTTGCGCATTCCGCAAATCGTTGCGGCCGTGATTGTGGTCGTCTGTCTGATCGGCGGCGTCGTTGCCAGCTTCTACGCCCTTTCGGCTCCGGCGGCCGACTGGATGAACAGGCTGCCTGCGGCCATGGCCGAAATCGAACGAAAGCTACAACCGTTCCGCGCCCCCGTGAAGGAGGTCCACGACGCTGCCAGGAAAGTGGAGCGGCTGGCCAAATCGGAGGAGCCGCCGGATCCCGCGGCGCCCGTCTCGGTCATTGTCAGGGGGCCGAGCCTGACCGAAACCGTGCTGGGGCAGACAACCGCAATCTCGGTCGGGCTCCTGGCGACGATTGTCCTGCTCCTGTTTCTTCTGGCCTCGGGCGACACCCTGCTGCGCCAGGCGATCAGCATCGCGCCCCGGCTGCGTGACAAGAAGCGCATCGTGGAGATCGCCCGGGACAGCGAGGACGATATTTCCTATTACCTTCTGACCATCACCATGATCAACGCGGGGCTGGGATGTCTCATCGGGGTCGCCATGTGGCTTCTGAACGTGCCCAACCCCCTGCTTTGGGGCGTCATGGCTGCGGCCTTCAACTACATTCCTTTCGTTGGCGCGCTGGTGGGGGCCGGAGTCATCGCGCTGGTCTCCGTCGTCGCGTTCGACAGTGCTGTCGCCATCGCGGCCCCGCCTGTTGTCTATCTTCTTCTGAGCGGGATCGAAGGACAGCTGATTACGCCTGCTCTTGTCGCGCGCCGGCTCGCGCTCAACCCTGTCGTCGTCTTCCTGTCGCTGATCGTGTGGAGCTGGATATGGGGCATTGCCGGCGCGCTGCTCGCCGTGCCTCTGCTTGCGACGTTCAAGATCATGTGCGACCGGGTCGAGAGCCTGCAGCCCATCGGTACCATGCTGGGGAGTCCGACGCTCGCCGACGCCGAAGACGCGAAAGCGGCAAGCTGATCCTGTTCGATTTCCAGGCATGGAACTTCTGCAGCCCCTTGCCGTTACACCGGTCATGGGACGGGGCAGAAAAAACGTTACGAATCGTCCCGTGTGGATGTCGGGGCCGCTGTATCCGGCGGGTGTGACAGATTTGTGATCGTGTCGTCACCCGCGAATAAACTTCCTTCGATATCGTCTCTCTCATGTGAGCTTTTGCGCGAAACGCGAGGGCTGTTGCTGTCTGCGCGGCATCGGCATCTTCGCACTCACTGCAGGTTACCAACCCAGGAGGGCACATACATGCGTAGTACAATCATCGCTCTGACTGCCGCCGCCTTGGCCGTTCCGGCCGCGGCCTTCGCCCAGAGTGGCACCACTGCGGATACCGCGCGCGGGCCGGTGATCGGAGACTGGGAGTTCACCCTCTCCGGCAGCGGCACCGCCAATAACGATTTCGACGATCATACTCTCGGCGCCAGCGGCAGCGTGGGCAAATATCTGCACCAGAACGTCCTCGTGGGCGTGCGCCAGAGCATCAACTTCAACGATGTGGAAGGCTCCGACGACGTCTATTCCGGCTCAACCCGAGGGTTCGCCGATTACGTCTTCGATTTCGGTAACTGGCGTCCCTATGTCGGTCTGAACCTGGGCGGCATCTACGGCGAGGGCGTCAACGAAACCTTCGCGGCGGGAGGACAGGTCGGCGTGAAATACTACGCCGACCAGCGCACGTTCATCTTCGCTCAGACGGAATACCAGTTCACCTTCGACGATCTGAGCGATGCCGACAACTCGTCCAACGACGGCCAGTTCTCCCATGCCATCGGCATCGGCATGAATTTCTAGCTTCCATCGCGTGTGGGAAAGGGGCCGGCGGCGATGCCGGTCCCTTCCTTTTTCTTCCCTCGGCCCCTTTTCCAAACACGCCCGGCCCGGTAGCGTATCCGCCACAGGGACGCCGTCCCGACGGGAGGGCGGCGGACGACATCGGGGGAAGCTGTGTTCTCGACAGACTGGGAGACGTCGCCGCGGCGGTACGGCGTCGTGATCGAAAAAGGCGTCCGTATCCCGGTCGATGACGGGATCACGCTCTATTCCGACATCTTCCGCCCCGACGCGCCGGGCAGGTTCCCGGTGATCCTCGCGGCGCATCCCTACAATCAGGAAGCCCAGTCGACGCCGATGATCCCGGAGGGCATCCATGTCCGCCGCGCCTTCATCGAATCCGGCGACTACAATTTCTATACCCGGCGCGGCTACGTGTTCGTGATCATGAACATCCGCGGCACCGGACAGTCGGACGGCAAGTTCTCCAACCGCAATCCCGATGCCCGCACCGTGCAGGACGTGTACGAGGCCATCGAGTGGCTGGCGCGTCAGAAGTGGTGCGACGGCAATGTCGGCATGTTCGGCGTGTCCTATTTCTCGGTGATCCAGAAGCGGGTCGCCGTGCTCAAGCCGCCCTCGCTGAAGGCGATCTTCGCGCTCTACGGCTGGACGGAAGGCTATCGCGACCTGTTCTATCACGGCGGCATCTTCGCCTGGGGTTTCTTCTCCGCCTGGGCGCGCAACCGGGGCCCCGGCATGCGCATCGCCACCGATCTGCGCGCCCAGCTGGGCGACAACGCCTACACCTCGATGATCGAGGACATGCGCGCCGACCGCGAACTGATGGGCGTGCCTTTCCTTGCCGAGGTGCTGCGCGAGCCGGAGAAGCCGCCGCATCCGCTGATCGTCGAGGTGCTGATGCACCGGCACGATGACGAATGGCACCGCGACCGCGCGGTCGATTTCGGCGCCGATACCTCCATCCCCGCCTATTTCGGCGCCGACTGGGGCATGTTCGGATTCCACATGGCCGGCGACCTGCGTGCGTTCGAGAAGTGGCAAGGGCCGAAGCGCATGGTGATGGGCCCGCCGATCTATCTCGACCGGCCCGTGTACCAGTACGCCTATGAATCGCTCCGCTGGTTCGATCACTGGCTCAAGGGCGTCGACAACCGGATGATGGACGAGCCGCGCGTGAAGCTGTTCATCGTCGGCGCGAACGAATGGAAGACGGCGGACGAATGGCCGTTGCCGGAGACGCGCTGGACGCCGTTCTACCTGCACCAGGACGGCTGGCTGTCGGAGCACGAGTTCTGGCCGGACGAGGGCGGCACTTCCTACAACGACTCGCAGTACGAGCGGGGCGGGGCCGAGTTCGTCACCCCGCCGATGGTGGAGACGACGGAGATCTGCGGCCCCATCGCGCTCGACCTCTGGGGCTCCACCAACGCAGACGAGGTCCTGTGGTTCGCCAGCCTGTGGCTGGTGGAGACGGACGGGACGAAATCCATGCTCACCCGCGGCTGGCTGCGCGGCTCGCAGCGCAGGCTGGACAGCGAGAAGTCGAAGCCGTGGCAGCCCGTCCATACGCATGAGGCGCGCGAACCGCTGACGCCCGGCGAGATCTACGAGTTCAATATCGAGATCCGTCCCTACGGCATCGAGCTGAAGCCCGGCCAGCGCCTCGCGCTCAAGATCAAGTCCGCCGACGACGAGACGCCGACCAATTTCAACGAGCAGGTTTCGCGCGGCCACGTGCTGCGGCCCACCGCGTCGCGCGTCACCATCCATCACAACCCGGACTGCCCGTCGCATCTGCTGCTGCCAATCACGAAGGGCAATGTCATCGGCACCTTCTTCTCCGGCGGCAATCTGCCGCCGCTGTAGCGGCGCGGGGCGGAGGCCCCCCGTTGACGGCAGCCCTTACGGCTCCTAGGGTTATTCGGCACTGCGCCGCAGACGCGCAGGCATCCTGGCTTCAACGTCGGACGGATCACATCGTGGAACCGGCTGTCGTCTGCGCGGCGCGGCCCGTGCCGCGGTCGCGCACCCATTCAGTATGGCTAACAGGGAGTCGTCACATGAAGACCTTCGCGATCCATCGCCTCGTCCCGCTCGTCCTGGCGGGCGGGCTCGCCTACGCCGCGCCCGCCGCGGCCGACGCCGTCGCGGATTTCTACGGCGGCAAGCAGATCACCTTCGTCGTGCAGGCCGGGGCAGGCGGCTATTACGGGCTCAACGCCAGGCTGATGTCCAACCATATGGGCCGGTTCATCCCCGGCAACCCCTCCATCGTCGTCCAGCACATGCCGGGCGCGGGCGGGATCAAGGCGGCGAACTACACCTATAATGTCGCGGCGAAGGACGGCTCGATCATGTCGATGCTGAGCGCCGACGTGGCCGTCGTGCAGAAGATGAAGCCGGACGCGGTCAAGTACGACGCCGCCGGGTTCTTCTGGATCGGCAGCATCTATCCGTTCAGCCAGGTCCTCTCGGTCTACGAGACGGCGAAGGTGAATTCGCTGGACGAGCTGAAGACCAAGGAGATCGTGCTCGGCCACACCGGCCGGTCCAGCCACAACTATATGGAGGCCGTGCTGCTGTCCAAGTTCTTCGGCCTGAAGCTGAAGAACGTGACCGGCTACCGTGGCGGCAGCGACATGTACCTCGCCATGGAGCGCGGCGAGATTCATGGCCGCATCGGCTCCTATGCGAGCCTGAAGGCGACCAAATCGGACTGGTTGGCCGGAAAGAAGATCAAGGCGCTGCTGCAGACCGGCATCGAGCGGTCGGCGGAGCTGCCGGACGTACCCACGATGGTCGAGATCTCGCCCAACGACGAGGTGCGCGAGATGTTCATGTTCCTCTCCGGCGGCGCGCCCGTGGGCTGGTCGGCCTGCATGCCCCCCGGCGTCCCGGACGACCGCGCCGCCGCGATGCGCAAGGCCTTCGACGACATGCTGAAGGACGAGACCTTCAGGAAGGAGGTCGTCCGCCACAAGGCGGCGATCGACGCGCGCACCGGCGCCCAGGTGGCGGCCGCGGTGAAGCGGACGCTCGCAACGCCGGACGCCGTCGTGAAGAAGATGCTGGCCGCCGGCCGGGAATAGGCTCGAGGCGAAGTCGGGACGGGGAGGCACGCCCCGTCCCGACACTGTCCTGTCAATCCAGCGCGTATTCCTCTATCGCGTCGCGGTCGGGCTCGAGGCCGAGCCCGGGCGCGGACGGCAGGATCATGTAACCGTCGTCGATCTCCGGCAGGTTGCGGAAGATCGACCGGCAGGCGTTCACGGAGTTGACCTGGTATTCGAGGTTGGTGCCGTTCTGCAGCCCGGCTTGCAGATGCATGTTGTGGTAGGGACAGCCGCCGCCGTTGGAGATCGGCACGTTGAAGGCGTCGGCCAGCCCGGCGATGCGCAGGCACTGGGTCAGCCCGCCGGTGATGATCATGTTGGGCTGGATCGCATCCACCGCCTCATGCACCAGCATGTCGCGGAAGCGGTAGGCGAGGCCCTCGTTCTGCCCCGCGGTCAGCTTGATCGGCTGGCGGCGGCGGAGCTGGGCCAGCAGATGCACGTCGTTCTGCAGGATCGGCTCCTCGAACCAGGCGATGTCGCAATCGGCGATCATGTGGCAGAGATCGGTGGCGCTGGGCAGGTCGAGCCGGCAGCCGGCATCGACCGCGATCTCCACGTCCTCGCCCACGGCCTCGCGCACCCGGCGCACGCGCCGCGCGTCGTCCCTCACGATCTCGGCCAGCGGCTTGCCGTTGCGGCGCTGGTCGAGCCCCGGCCGCCCGACCTGGATCTTCACCCCGCGGAACCCGGCCGCCGCCATGCGCGAGGTCGACTCCGCCAGCCCGTCGTCGTCCAGGAACGAGAACCCGCACGTGGCGTAGGCTTCCACGCGGTCGCGCGCGCCGCCGATCAGCCGCCAGACCGGCATGTCGAGCGCGATGCCCTTGATGTCCCACAGCGCGAGGTCGATGGCGCTGATGGCGTGCGACGCATAGCCGGTCTGGCCCCAGGGCGTCGCCGTCCAGTACATCACGTGCCAGAGCCGTTCGTGGTCCAGCGGGTCCATGCCCATGATCGCGGGGCCGAGCACCGAGTTGACCGCGCTCGCGATCGGCCTCGGGTCGGCGATCGACGAAATGCCGTGCCCGACCATCCCGGTCTCGGTCTCCACCTCGGCATAGAGCATCTCGCTGCGTCCGGCGCGCTCCACCCCTATTTCCGAATAATCGACAGGCACTTCCAGCGCCCAGGCCTGGACGCGAACGATCTTCATGACGGCGCTCCCTGTATGATGTGCGGCTGTCGCCGATGCCCCTGCGGGCCGGCGCGCCGGATTGCGGACGCGATCACAGTAGCGTCCCCGATTTCCGCATGGCAAGGGTGCGCCCGCCGGTTGACAAAGGGCGGGCGCCGCCGCGTTATTGCGATATCGGATGATACCGGATCGGCGGGCCGGCGCGCGGGGAGGCATGACATGCTGGAGCTCTATCACAACGACCAGTCGAGCTGCTCGCAGAAGGCGCGGCTGGTGCTGGCGGAGAAGGGGCTGGACTGGGAGAGCCATCACCTCGACCTTCGCGCCGGCGACCAGCAGACTCCGGAGTACCTGAAGCTCAACCCGAAGGGCGTGGTGCCGACGCTGGTGGACGACGGCCGGGCGGTGCGCGAATCCAACGTCATCATCGAATACGTCGACAACGCCTATCCGGGCCCGGCCCCGCTGAAGCCGGCGGATGCTTACGGCCGCGCGATGGTGCATCTGTGGACCAAGCGGCTGGACGACGGCCATCACGACATCGCCACCGCGACGCTCAGCATGGGCATCGCCTTCCGTCACCAGTACCTGTCGCAGGGAAAGGAGGTCGCGGACCGGTTGATCGAGAACATCCCCGACCCGGTGAAGCGCGAACGCCGACGCGACATCATTTACAACGGCACCGAGGGACGCGAGTTCCGGCTGGCCGTCCGGCTGTGGGAAGGGCTGCTGACCGACATGGAGGCGGAGCTGACCGGACATGGCGGCGACTGGATCATGGGCGACGACTACACGCTGGTGGATCTCGCCTACACGCCGTACCTGACGCGGCTGGACCACCTGAACGCGCTGGGCTTCATCGCGGACCGGCCGCGCCTGCAGGCATGGTACGCGCGCGTCAGGGCGCGCCCGTCCTACGACACGGCCATCGGCAAATGGGACAACGCGGACTATGTCGCGCTGATGCGCGAGAAGGGCGGCGAGGCATGGCCGCGCGTGAAGCAGATCGTGGCGGAACTCTGAGGGAGAAAGCGGAAATGGACATCAAAAGGACTGGCTCCGGCGCATGGAACAGCCGCGCGGTGGTTCACAACGGGGTGGCGTACCTGTCGGGGCTCGTCGCCGACGACAAGAGCCTGACGGTGAAGCAGCAGACCGCGCAGGTGTTGGAAAAGATCGACGCCGTGCTGGCGCAGCTCGGCACCGACAAGACGAAAATCCTGTCCTCGGTGGTCTACATGGCCGACCTCGGCGAGAAGGACGCGATGAACGAGGCCTGGATGGCGTGGATGGACCCGGCCCATCCGCCGGCGCGCGCCGCCGTCGGCGTGACGCTCACCCCGGGCACCGCGGTGGAGATCATGGTGCAGGCGGCGGTGTAACGGCAGCCCTGCGCCGGAACGGGACGAGTGAATGCCGTTTGCGGCTGGGCTAGCGTTGGGTCCATGCTCGTGGCGTACAGGAACATCGGAGGCACATGACCGACTCATAACCGGCTGCGGACGCGGCGACTGGCGCTGGCAAGGCAGCCTGCGGGAGGAAGACCATGAAGACGCTCTGCAAGCTGATACTGCCTGCGTTCATCGTTGCCGCCCCGGCGGCGTCGGCCGATCCGGTCGCCGATTTCTACAGGGACCAGACGGTGACGATCCTGGTCAGCGCCGATGCGGGCGGCGGGTTTGACATCTACGCGCGCGCATTGCAGCCCTACCTTTCCAGCCACCTGCCGGGCAAGCCGACCGTCATCGTCAAGAACATGCCAGGGGCGGGCGGCATCGTGGCGATGAACCATCTCTACAACGCCGCGCCGAAGGACGGGACGGTCGTCGGCATCGTCCACAACACCGTCCCGTTCAGCCCGCTGCTGAAGAAGCGCAACACCAGGTTCGATGCGCGGGCGTTCCACTGGGTGGCCAGCCTGGACCGGTTGCCCTACCTGTGCGTTTCCTGGCACGGCTCGAAGGTGAAGACCTTCGACGACGTGCTGAAGCACGAGCTCGTGGTCGGCAGCACCGGGGCCGGCTCCGGGATGACCACCTTCCCGCTGCTGCTCAACCGGATGTTCGGCGCGAAGTTCAAGGTCGTCTCCGGCTACAAGGGCGGCAACAACATCTATCTCGCGATGGAGCGGGGCGAGGTCGAGGGACGATGCTCGCTGACCTATCCGACGCTGGCCAAGGTGCACCCCGAATGGCTGGCCCAGAAGAAGATCAACATCTTCGCGGTGCTGTCCACCGAGCGCGATCCCGACTGGCCGCAGGCGCTGAAGGAGGCGAGCTTCGTCTACGACAGGGCGAAGACCGACGAGCAGAAGGCGATCTTCGACCTTGCCTTCGCGGGGGCGGAGATGGACCGCCCGATGCCGATGCCGCCGGGCACGCCCGCCGAGCGGGTCCGGGCGGTCGCCGGGGCCATCGCCGCGGCGGCGAAGGATCCGGCCATGCTGGCGGACTTCGAAAAGCGGGGGCTGGACCTCAAATACACGCCGGGCGAGAAAGTCGCCGCGCTGATCGCCCGGATCTACGCGACGCCGCCGGAAATCGTCGACAAGGCGATCGACATGATGAAGGCGCCGAAGAGGTAGCCGCTTCTACGCCCGTCCCATCGGCAGCGGCGAACGGTCCACCAGCGCGACGCGCATCCGCGCCATGCGCTCGAACAGCTCGCCGCGCGCCTTCGCGCAGGCTGGGTCGTCGAAGCGGTTGTCCATCTCGTGCGGATCGTCGGCCAGGTTATACAGCTCGCCCCAAGCGACCCCGTCGTAGACCGAGAGCCGCCAGTCGCGCGTGACCAGCGTGTGCAGCCGCGGCGAATGGTCGAAGCCGAGCTCCGGGCGCTGGGAATCGTCCTCTATGATGACGGCTGCGTCCCCGTCTTCCGCCCCTTCGGTCTGCGCCATCAGGCTGCGGCCCTGCATGCCCCAGTAGGGCTCCAGCCCGGCGCGGTCGAGGATGGTGGCGGCGATGTCCACCGTGCCGGAGAGCGTGGCGTTCGCGCCCGGCTTCGCCCGGTCCGGCGTGTCGGCCCAGATGAAGGGTACCCGCGTGGTGCCCTGGTAGTGGATCGGGCCCTTCAGCATGATGCCGTGATCGCCCATGAAGTCGCCGTGATCGGCGGTGAACACGACGACGGTGTTCTCCGCCATGCCGTTCTGTTCCAGGCGGGCGAGGATGCGGCCGACGCCGTCGTCGATCATCCCGATCATGCCGCAGGTCAGCGCCATGGATTCGCGCAACTCGCGCTCGTCCACCGCGTAGGGCGTCTGGCTGGTCAGCACGGCGGAGCCGTCGGCGCGGCGTTCGCGCAGCCATTCCACGGTCGGCGGCACCGGGCGGTTGCGCTCGGCGAACGAGGCCGGCACCGGCATGTCCGCCGGGTCGTACATATTCCAGTACCTGCCGGGCGGGGTGAAGGGGTGGTGCGGGTCCGGATAGGCGACCATGGCGAAGAACGGCTTTTCTCCGCCCTTCATCGCGTCCAGCCAGTCCAGCGTGCGCTCCGTCACCCAGTGGGTGGGGTAGAGCTCCTCCGGCACAGCGGTGCGGATGCCCTGCGGGCAGATGTAGCCGTGGGGCAGCTGGTTCTTCGGATCGCGCAGCGCGTCGGCGTCCGGCGTCTGCTCGCGCAGCCACTGGTAGTAATGCCCGCCCACCTGGTCGCCATGCCCGGTGCAGAGGTCGACATGCTCGTACCCGTAGAAGGGGAGGCGGAGCTTCAGCCTTTCCTCCGCCTGCCAGCGGCTCGGGTGCTCCTGCCCGTAATCCCAGTCGCCATACGGGTCCTTCCACGCCTCCTCCAGGCCCTCCGGCTGGGCTGCGCGTTCCGGGGCCGGGGGCGGACGTTTCTGCACCGCGGCGTGTTCTGTCATGTTCTGCAGATGGCTCTTGCCGAGCAGGGCGGTGCGCCAGCCCTGCGCCCGCAGCAGGTCGATGAAGGTGTTGGCGCGCACGCTGAGCGGTATGCCGTTGCCGCGCACGCCGTGCGCCGACGGCATCCGCCCGGTGACCAGCGTCGCCCGGTTCGGCATGCAGACCGGGTTGGCGACATAGAACCGGTCGAACCGCCGCCCGCGCGCGGCGATGGAATCGATGTGGGGGGTCTTCAGCACGGGATGCCCGGTGCAGCCGAGATAGTCGCCGCGATGCTGGTCGGTGATGATGAACAGGAAATTAGGGCGGTCGGTCATGGCGCGCGGCGTCTCCCTTGGCGTCTCGTCGGCGCGCGAGTATAGGGGCTGCCGCCGCAAAGAAAAACGGCGGCCCGGATACGCTGGGCCGCCGTTAGGGGGACAGACTGTCCGGGGTTGGCGTCAAACAGCCTGTCCGAAATCCCGGCTCGGGTATGTGGCGGCTCTCCGGTTGAACCCCCGGGCCGCCATACCGTTGACCCTTAACCATGCAAGAAGCATGCCAACAGACGACATCGTGATATTTCAACGGGTTGCCGCCCATACCCGCTCTCGCCGCCGCAAAACTGTAAAATTTTCCGACGGTGGGGTGCTTAAAGCACGATGGCGCCGGTGCCCCTGAGGATGGCGTGGACGAGGCTGAGCGCGGTGGTGGCGGAGGTCTTGGGATTTTCCGGCGCGGGCAGGCCGCGTGTCTCCACCGCCAGCGTGCCGTAGGCGCTTTCGGCCTCGATGCGGCCGATATTGTACGGCGCCGCCGCGGGGTCGGCGACCAGGCGGATCTGCGTGTCGTCCAGCCCCAGCCCCGCCAGCGCCACGGTGGCGGCGAGATTGGCGTTCTTCGGATAGAGCCGGGCGGCGTCCCGCGCCGTGCCCTCGAACAGCGTCGTCGGCGCGGCGATGCCGGCGAGGTCGAAGCGGTCCTCGGCGGGCGTTCCCGCCCAGGCGGCGGGCGGCTTGGTAGAGGTATAGCGCACGCTCTTCAGCCCACCGACGCGATGCGCCATCAGCCCGTCGATCCCTGCGGCGGCGCCGGCCGGCAGATGCAGCCGCGCCCCGGTGCGCTCCGCCGTCGCGGTCAGGCGGCCGCGCAGGGCGTCGTCCACGAGCGCGCCGGTGGAGACCGCCATCAGGTCCAGCCCGGCGCCGATCACCGCCTCGCCGTATTCGGCCAGCGCGCCCTGGCCGGCGCATTCGACGGCGATGTTGGGCGTCAGGCGGATGAAGGCGTCGATATCCGCGACCACCGAGACGTCCTCGCGGCCCAGCGCGGCGCGGGTTTCTTCCTCGCGGCCGGGACGAACCAGCACCCCGGCGAGCCGGATGCGGTTGCCGGTGTCCAGCTCGGCCAGCTTCGCGGTGACGATGCGGGCGATGGCGCCGTACCCGATCAGGGCGATGCGTTTATGCATGGGTCTTGCGGTCCTCGTTGCGCGCGGCGGCGGATGGTAGCGCAGCCGCTCCGGGCGGGCTACCCGCCGCGCCCGCGAACGCGTTACACTGCGCCGCAGATTCAACCGGGCCGCGTTCGCGGCGCATAATATCTCCAGCGGATCGGGTGCGGATGGCGGGGCAGGACGACAGCGACAGGGTGCCGCTGCGCATCCAGGCGCCCGTCTACGGCGTCGCGACCTTCACCAACAGCGCGCCCGACGTGGTGCTGGTGGTGGTGCCGCTCTGGGTGCTGACGTTGGACCCGTCGCCGCTGATGATCGGCATCGTGCTGGGCGTGCGGCACATGGGCCCGGTGCTGTTCTCGATCCATGGCGGCGCGCTGATGGACCGGCTGGGCACGCGCAACGTGCTGGTCGCTCTGGCGATCCTTTCCATCGCGGTGCCGCTGGCCTTTCCGCTGAGCCCGTGGATCGTGGCGATGATCGCCCTCCAGTTCCTCGGCGGGCTGGCCGACACGCTCGGCTGGGTGGGCGCGCAGACGCTGAGCGGCCAGCTCCTCTACGGCAACCCGCTCTATACCGGCCGGCTGGCCTTCTGCACCCGGATCGGCACCTTCGCAGGGCCGCCGGCGGCGGGAGCGGCCTGGGACGTCTTCGGGCCCTGGGGGGCGTTCGCGGTGCTGGCGCTCTGGGGGACGGGGACGCTGGTGTCCACGCTGGCCCTGCCGCGCGGCGCGCTGCCGGCGCCGGGCGAGGTGGGTGGGCGCTTCTCCGCCGGCGCGCTGATGCCGCGGCTGGACGACTACATCGCCGCCATCAAGCTGTTCGCCATCCCCGTGATGGCGCTGGTGATGGCGATCACCGCGCTGCGCCAGTTCGGGGCGGGGATGCAGAGCTCGTTCTACGTCGTCTACCTGGAAGGGATCGGCGTTTCCGGCACGGCGATCGGGCTGCTGATCTCGATCAACGGCATCGCCGGGGCGGCGGTCTCGCTCGGCACCGGGCGGCTGGCCCGCGCGTTCCACGAGTTCCGGCTGCTGATCGTCATGGTGGCGGCCTCGCTCGTCGCCATCGGGGTGACGCCGCTGCTGACGACGATGGCGCCTCTGGCCACGGCGTCGGCGATCCGCGGCGCCGCGCTGGCGATCAGCGTGGTGCTGATCGTCTCGCTGATCGCCCGCTCGGTCGGGCCGGCGAACCAGGGAAAGGGGATGGGGCTGCGTGTCACCTGCAACCAGATCCTCAGCACGCTGGCGCCCATCGTGATGGGGGCGGTGACTGAGTTCGCCGGGATCGAGGCCGCGTTCTACGTCGTCTCCGTCGCCGCGCTGGCGCTGCTGGGCGCGCTCGCCTTCGTATCGCGGCGCATGACTCCGCCGCCGCTGCTGTCGCGGCAGCGCTAGTCTTCCCCGGCGACCACGCGGCCGAGATGGGTGAGCTTGCACACCATCCAGCCGGGCTTGAGCGGGTTGTCGAACCACGGCTCGGCCCAGCCATGGGCGATGCAGCTTTTCACGGTGCGGTCGGAGATGCGCCGGCCGTCGGCGTCGAACAGCGGCAGCTTGCCGCCGGGCTCGTCGAGCCCGCGGCGCAGCCACCGTTTCTGCACATCGGTCGGTTGCGCGAGCGCCGCCCCCCGTGCGACGCTCCGCTTCGCTTGCAGCGGCATTGTCTCCCCCAAGACTTGCCGAAACTGGCTGCAAGCCTAACCTGAGACTGACTCCGCGGCAACAAATACAGTCGGAGCGGCAATGTCATGGAACTCTGTCTCGTCTACATGACCGCGTCCTCGACGGAAGAGGCGGCGCGCCTGGCCGAGGCGCTGGTCGGCGAAAACCTCGCCGCCTGCGTCAACGTGATCGACGGCATGACCTCCTGGTACCGCTGGGAGGGGGCGGTGCAGAACGGACGCGAGGTGGTGGTGCTAGCCAAGACGCGGGCCGCGCTGGTGGATGCGCTGACTGCCCGGGTCAAGGCGCTGCACAGCTACTCCGTGCCCTGCGTCGTCGCCCTGCCCATCGCCGGCGGCAACCCGGATTTCCTGCGCTGGATCGGGGAAGAAACAAAATAAGATCAGTGAGTTGAGAAAGAAACCTGATTTTGTTCTTCAGGATGAAAGTGACGTGACGGTTGCGGCAGACGGCGGCGGGGTGGAGATCAGCCGGCGGTGCGCAGCGCCTCCTGCTCCGTCTTGCCGAAGCCGACGAGGCGCGATACGCCGAGGTCGAAGACCGGCCGCTTGATCAGCGCGGGATGCGCGGCCATCAGCGCCACCGCGCGCTTCTTGTCCAGGTTTTCCTTTTCGTTTTCAGGAAGTTGCCGCCATGTTGTGCCGCGACGGTTCAACAACGTTTCCCACCCCAGCTCGGCGGCCCAGCCGGCGAGGACGGACTCCGCGAGCTCATCCGCCCGCACGTCGTGAAACCGGTGTGCGATGCCTTCCGCCTCCATCCATTGGCGGGCCTTGCGGCAGGTGTCGCAGTTCTTCAGACCGTAGACCGTGACCATGACCCGTTCTCCCGTTTCTTGCCCGTGTTCGCGGCGCGGACCGTTGTAGAAGCCGGAGGGTGGCCTATGTCAAGATGAAGGATGTCCCAGTCGCCAGTCCGCAACGGCCGAGAGGGCCCCCATGGCTGAACTCGGCCGTGCCGTCGACCGCTTCTATCATAGCCGCTGGTTCCGGCGTCTCGGCTATGCGGTCATCGCCGGCTGGCTTGTTTTCGGCCTGGTCTGGTTCGGCGGCCCGCCGGCGCTGCGCGCCGCGCTGGTCTGGGCGCTTGAGCGCGACGGCACCGCGCAGGCGGAAATCGGCGAGGTGGCGGTCGATCTGTATCCGCTGGAACTGACCCTGACCGATGTCGAGATCGTTCCGACCGCGGGAGGCGAGGGCGTTTCGGCGAGACGGCTGCATGCCGGGCTGGGATTCAAGGCCCTGTTCGACCGGCGGGTGCTGCTGCGCGGCGTGGAGGTGGCGGGGCTCAGCCTGCCGCTTCGCCGCGGCGAGACGGGGGACTGGTCGGTGGGCGGGTTCGCGTTTCCGGAACCGGCCGCTGAGGACGCGCAGAACGGGCCGGAGGAGAGCGGCTGGCAGGTCGGCGTCTCGAGATTCGCCCTCACCGACACCCGCCTTCAGGTGACGGACGGGTCCATCGACCAGACCCTGCATATCGAACGGCTGCATCTGACCCGGCTGTTTTCCTGGGCGCCGGCCTCGGAGGCCACGATGTCGCTGGCCGCGGCGCTGTCCGGGGCGCAGCTGACGGCGGAGGCCAGTGCGCACCCCTTCGCCGAGACCCGCGACGGGCGCGTGTCGCTGAAGCTCGATGAACTGCCGCTGTCCGGATTCGCGCCGCTGCTGGTCCCGCACGGCGTAAATTCACTCGGCGGCTCCGCTTCCATCGATATGAGTTTCGGCGTGACGCCTGACGGCAAGGGAGGGCTCAAGGCCGACGCTGACGGCGCCCTGTCCTTCGACGGCCTCTCGATGACGACGGCGGACGGTCCGGTCGCCGCGGGGTCGCTCCGGTGGACCGGCAAGATAACGGCGACCCGCGGCGCCGACGGCGATCTGGGGGAGGCTGGCCTGTCAGGCACGCTTGCTGCTGCCGACGTCTCACTGGTCACGGCGGACGGGCGAATCCGCGCCCGGTCGCTGCGGTGGAACGGCACGGCCACGGTGTCGGAGGGCGGGCAGGACACCGCGGTCAAGGCCGACATCAAGGGCACTCTCAGGGCCGAGGGCCTGTCGGTGCCGGGGGCAGACGGTCCGGTCGGGGCCGCCTCCCTGCGGTGGGACGGCGCGATCACGGCGACGCAGCACAGCCAGGGCGGGCTGATCGAGGGGGCGGCGGATGGTGCCATCGGCGCGGGCGGGGTCACCGCCGGGATCGCCGGCGGCGACGTTGCGCTGGAACAGGTGGGTTGGAAGGGCAAGGCCGGGCTCCGACACGATCCAGGGCGGACGGACCAGGGCCAGCTGGAGGGCATGCTGGACCTGTCGGGCCTGCGGGTCCGTTCCGGCGACACCGGCGGCTCGGCTGGTAAATTCGTCTGGGACGGGACACTCGGTTTCTCCCAGGACGTGGCGGCGAACGGGATGACGGGCAAGCTGCGCGGCAACGCGGCGCTGAGCGGGCTGTCGCTTCGCACCGGTGCCGACGGCGTTGCCGTCGCCATCGGGCGCGTCGAGTGGGACGGGCAGGGCGACGCGCAGAAACCGGGCGGCGCCGCGGAGTTTCTGGGCTCGGTGGACGGCGCGCTCAGCCTCGCGGATGTCGCGGTCGATTCCGCGGACGGCGCGACCCGTTTCGGCGCCGCCGACAGGATGAGGACCTCCGCGCTGTCCCTCTCGCTTCAAAACGCCGTCTCCCTGCGGGATGTGGTCATGGAGGGGGTGCGGGCGATGCAGTCGCTCGAGAACGGCGCACCGGCCGGACAGCCCTTCGCCAGCCTGCGCCAGGCGTCGGCGCCGGAGGCGCGCTACGCCCCCGCGGACGGGGTGACGGTCGGCGCGGTCCGTCTGGACGGGGCGGCGGTCACGCTGGTTCACGCGGGAGGCGGAAATTTCCCCATTCCGCCGCAGCGCCGAGCAGAGGCTCAGGACTCCGGCGCGGGGAACAGCGAGGCGAAAGAAGACGGCGCCGCCGGGGGCAAAGAGGGCGGCATGCCCGCGATATCCGTCGCCGGGCTGCAGCTCGGCGGCGAAAGCC
Organism: Alphaproteobacteria bacterium; assembly: GCA_009377375.1. GTDB lineage: Bacteria > Pseudomonadota > Alphaproteobacteria > MPNO01 > UBA2964 > WHUE01. The sequence goes on from WHUE01000011.1 coordinate 55,848, forward strand.
AGGTGGCGTTCATCGACCGGAGCACGGAGCCGCCCTGGACGGCGACCGTGACGCCCGTGACCGCGACAATCGGCAAGGTGGACAGCGCCGCGCCGCAAACGGCGGTGCCGGTAACGCTGTCGCTGGGGCTTCCGGCCGGCGGTACCGCGAAGCTCGACGGTTCGGTGCGGCTGTTCTCGGATGCGATGACGGGCCGGATAAAGGTGTCGGTGGACCGGCTGGAGCTCCCCGAGGTCTCGCCGATGGCGCGCCGGCATCTTGGCCTGACCCTGCAGACGGGCCGGCTCGGCGGCACGCTCGATATCGAGGCGCAGGAGGGTGCGCTGTCGGGCTCCGGGAAGCTCGATATCCAGCGCCTCGCCGTCGAGATCGCGGACCGGGAAAAGGCGCAGCCGCTCGTCGGCCAGCTTCCGCTGCCGCTGAACTCCGCGCTCAACCTGCTGCGCGGGCGGGAGGGCGAGATCGCCCTCGATATCCCGATCTCGGGCGATGTCACCGATCCGCAATTCGATCTCAGCAACATCATCAACAAGGCCATCGGCACCGCCCTGGCGCGTACAGCCATGACGACCGTCAAGGTGCTGTTCCCGCTGGGGGGGCTGGCTTCGATGGTGCTGTCGGAATCCGGCAAGGTCCGGTTCGCGCCGATGCCGTTCGAGGCGGGCTCGGCGGTGCCCGGAGCGGAGGGCGGCAAGTACATAGAGCAGCTCGCCGGACTGCTGGAAAAGCGGCCGGGCGTCACCGTCGCCCTTTGCGGCAAGGCGGGGCCGGCGGATCGCGATGCGCTGCTGGCCGCCAAGGAACGCCGCGCCGCGGAGGAACGACGGGCCACGCGTCTCGCTCCGCGGGAGGACCGGCCGGCCGGGCAGGCGTCAGCCGAGTCCGCCGTGACCAGGACGGAGATGGAGGCGCTCGCCGGCGCCCGCGCCGCCGCAGCGCGCACGGCGCTGGTCGAGCGGGCGGGAGTGGATGCAGGCCGTCTGCTCCAGTGCGCCCCGGCGGCCGAAGACGATTCCGACGCTGCGCCAAGGGTGGAGGTGACGCTTTAACGGCGCGCCGGGCCTGTTCCTGCCGGTTTGGGCCCGTCGGCCGCCAGGCGGCGGTACTCGATGACCGGGCAGCGATCCATGATGACGGTCAGACCTGCCGTCTCGGCGCGGGCGGCGGCCTCCTCGTCGATCACGTCGAGCTGCATCCAGACGATCCGCGCCCCTGCGGCGATGGCGTCGTCGACGGCCGCGCCGGCCTCCGCGGACCGGCGGAAGATGTCGACCATGTCGATCGCTTCCGGCACGTCGGCGACGGCGGCGAGCACGGTTTCGCCGTGGATCGTCTCGCCGGCGCAGACCGGATTGACCGGGTAGACCTTGTGCCCCTTTTCCTGGAGAACCCGCATGACGCCGTGGCTGGGTCGGTCGGCGCGCGGGCTGGCGCCGACCATGGCCACCACCCGGGCCTCGGCGAGGGTGCGTCGAATAAGCGCGTCGTCGTAGGAGAAGCGCGACATGGCACAAAGGCTAGCGTCGGAATACGGCCCGCGCAACGGCCGCGTCCCGCGCTAAGGTATAATTATACCGTTTATCTAAGCTATTGTGTTTCAAGGGAAACGATACGTTGACATGCCGGTTTTTTTCGCCATAATCCGCCCGCTTTTCGGGGCCGAGGCCCCATGGACACGAGTTCGGCGCACCGATGAAAACATACTCTGCCAAGCCCCAGGAGGCGAACGACGCCCGCAAGTGGTTCGTCGTCGATGCCGAGGACATGGTTCTCGGCCGGCTCGCCGCCGAGGTGGCGATTGTGCTGCGCGGCAAGCACAAGCCGATGTTCACCCCGCATATCGATTGCGGCGATCATGTCGTCGTCGTCAATGCCGACAAGGTGAAGCTGACCGGCAACAAGATGGCGGACAAGCATTATTACTGGCACACCGGCTATCCCGGCGGCATCAAGAGCCGCACGGCCGGCGCCATCCTCGAAGGCGCGCATCCGGAGCGCGTGATCGAGAAGGCGGTGCAGCGGATGATGCCCAAGGGGCCGCTTGGCCGCCACATGATGTCCAAGCTGAAGATCTACGCGGGCGCGGCGCATCCGCACGCGGCGCAGTCGCCGCTGGTGCTCGACCTCGCCGCCCGCAACCCGAAGAACAAGAGGAGCGCATAACATGGCAGACACGGACCAGGGCGGGGCCACGCTCGCCGACGTGATGCCGGACCGGCAGGCGCCGGAGACCGCGGCCCGCTCGTCCACGCCGGCCGCTGCCCCCGATGCCGCGCCCGAGCCGAAGATCGACGCGCAAGGCCGGTCCTATGCCACCGGCAAGCGCAAGGACGCGGTCGCCCGCGTCTGGATCAAGCCGGGCAACGGCCAGGTGACGGTCAACGGGCGCGCCGGCGCCGTCTATTTTGCGCGGCCGACCCTGCAGATGATCATCCGCCAGCCGTTCGAGGTCGCCGGCCGCAAGGATCAGTACGACGTCTGGGCGACGGTGCGGGGCGGCGGGCTTTCGGGCCAGGCCGGTGCGGTGCGCCACGGCATCTCCAAGGCGCTGACCCTGAACGACCCGGCGCTGCGCGCCGCGCTGAAGAAGGGCGGGTTCCTCACCCGCGACCCGCGCGTGGTGGAGCGCAAGAAGTACGGCAAGCCCAAGGCCCGCCGCAGCTTCCAGTTCTCGAAACGCTAGGACACCCCGGCATTTTTTCGGAGAAGGGCGTCCCGGCGGGGCGCCCTTCTCGTTTCAATCGGGGCGCAGAGGGTTTAGGATTCATCGGATCAGGCAGAGACCGGGTCATGGCGACGAGCGCGAACGCGATCAAGACGGCAATCCTCGGGGCAAGCGGCTATACCGGGGCGGAGCTGGTGCGGCTTCTGGCGCACCACCCGTCGGCCGAGCTGCGCGCGCTGACGGCGAATTCGCATGCCGGCAAGGAGATGGCGCAGGTCTTCCCGCATCTCGGCGGCGTGCGCCTGCCGCGGCTGGAGAAGATCGAGAACGTCGCGCTGGATGCGATGGATGTCGTGTTCTGCGCGCTGCCGCACGGCACCACGCACGAGGTCGTCGCCGCGCTGCCCGAGCGGGTAAAGGTGGTGGACCTTTCGCCCGACTTCCGCTTGTTCGACATTCCGACCTACGAGGATTACTACGGCGCGCACAAGGCGCCCGACCTGCAGGCCGGCGCGGTCTACGGGCTGACGGAGCTGATGCGCGACGCCGTGCGCGGCGCGCGGCTGGTCGCCAATCCCGGCTGCTACCCGACCTCGGCGATCCTGGCGCTGGCCCCGCTGCTCGCCGCGGGGCAGGTGGAGGACGAGGGCATCATCATCGATTCCAAGTCCGGCGTGTCCGGCGCCGGCCGCGCCGCGAAGGAGGCGAACCTCTATGGCGAGATCGCGGAGGGAATCCATGCCTACGGCATTGCCAGCCATCGCCACGCGCCGGAGATCGAGCAGGAGCTGGGCCGCGCCGCCGGCCATGCGGTGACGGTCAACTTCACCCCGCATCTGATGCCGATGAGCCGGGGCATCCTGTCGACCATCTATGTCCGGCTTGCGAACGGGGCGGGCGCGGACGACCTGCGCGCCACCCTCGCCGGGCGCTACGACGCCGAGCCGTTCGTGCGCGTGGTGCCCGAAGGCACGGCGCCGGCGACCCGGCATGTGCGCGGCTCCAACCATTGTCTGATCGGCGTGTTCGCGGACCGGCTGCCGGGCCGCGCCATCCTGGTGTCGGTGATCGACAACCTGGTGAAGGGCGCGTCGGGCCAGGCGGTGCAGAACATGAACCTGCAGTTCGGGGTGCCCGAGACGGCGGGGCTGGAGCAGGAGCCCCTGTTCCCGTGAGCTATCCGCGTACATACGACGCGGCGCCGCTGATCCTTCCCTACGAGGACCGTTGGCCGCGCATCGCGGATACCGCCTTCGTCGCGCCGGGCGCCGTGATCGTCGGCGACGTCGAGATCGGCGCCGAGTCCAGCGTCTGGTTCAACTGCACGGTCCGCGGCGACGAGCAGTCGGTGCGGATCGGCGCCGGAACCAACCTGCAGGACGGCACCGTCGTCCACGTCAACAGCAAGGTGCAGGGCACGATCATCGGCGACAGCGTCACCATCGGCCACATGGCGATGATCCATGCCTGCACGCTGGAGGACTGGGCCTATGTCGGAATGTCGGCGGTGATCCTTGACGGCGCGGTGGTCGAAAGCCGGGCGATGCTGGCTGCCGGCGCGCTGCTGACCCCCGGCAAGGTGGTGAAGTCGGGCGAGCTCTGGGCGGGCCGGCCGGCGAAGTTCATGCGCCGGATCGAACCGGAGGAATGGGCACGGTTTTCGGCGACGGCGGGCAATTACACGGCGCGGGGACGCCGCTACCGCGAACGGATGGCGGATCTCGGGGCAGGCGAAACGCCGCGCGCTCGAATCGGCTCTGGTTGATTGGCCATGTGGTGGTCCCGTATTATCCCTGCCGCTTTCATGCCGCCCTGTGCGCGGCGAAACGCGGCTGAAGGCGGAGGACTCCGGCGATGAGCGGACTGGACTCGAAACAGGTTTCGGCGACGAAAGGCTTCCGCGCGCGGGGCCGCGCCCTGGGAATGACGCTGGCGATGACGGCGGCCCTGGCGCTGGCCGGCTGCTCGTCGGTGCCCGATGCGGTGAATCCGGTCGAATGGTATCGCGGCGTCCAGGGCTGGTGGTCCGACGACGATCAGCAGGAGGCGGACAGGAAAGCCGCCGAGGGCAAGCCGATCCCGGGCGAGGGCAAGCCGTTCCCCGAGCTCGACAGCGTGCCGAGCAAGCCGGGCATCTCCACCGAGGCCGACCGCAAGGCCGCCGCCGGACAGCTAGCGGCCGACCGCGAGCAGGCGCGCTATTCCGACCAGCAGGTCCGGTTGCAGACCGACGACCGCCCGGCGCCTCCGCCGGAGCCGCCGCCGCCTCCCGCGCCTTCGTCTTCAGAGCCTCGGCCTTCTGCGCCTTCTTCTTCGGAACTGCCGCCTGCAGCGGCGCCCCCGCCGGAGCGGAGCGCGACAGAGCCGCCGCCGCCGCCGGCCATGTCCTCGTCCGAGGTCGCGTCGCCGCCGCCTGCGCCGCCGCGCATGGCCCCGTCGCCGCCGCCCGTGGCCCGGGTGACGCCGCCGCCGATGGAAGCGCCCGCGCCGTCCGGCCAGCCGAATTCCGTTCCGGCGCCTGGCGGCACCGCACAGGCGCCCGGCGGCAGCATGCCGTTCGGCGCGCCGCCGCCCGACATCGCCGCCATGGACGGCGCCGCGCCGTCCGGCGGCCATGCCGCCGCGCCCGCGCCGCCGGCGGCGAACGGGGCGGCCGGCCACCGTCCGACGCGCTCGCCGTTCTCGCCGCGGTTCCCCGCCGGCGTGGAGACGGGCGCCGCCCCGCCGCCAGCGGCCGCAAACGAGTTCGCCGGCTATGCCGGCTATGCGCCCTACGGGGCCGCGGTCGAGGGCGGCACGCCGGTCGCGACGGTGACCTTCGCCGTCGGCTCGTCGCGCATCGATGCCGCGGCCAGGCGCGCCATACGCGCCGCCGTGCAGCAGCAGAAGACGCGCGGCGGTATGCTGCAGGTCATCGGCCACGCCTCCAGCCGGACGCGCGACCTCAGCCCGGTGCGTCATCATATGGTCAATTTCCAGGTGTCAGTTGACCGGGCGAGCGCGGTGGCGCGCGAGCTGGTGCGCCAGGGCGTGGCGCCGGGGTCGATCCAGGTGACGGCGGTTTCGGATTCCGAGCCCGCCTTCTTCGAGGTGATGCCGGCGGGCGAGGCGGGGAACCGTCGCGCGGTGATCGTGCTGGGGAACTGAACGAAACGGCCGGCGCACCTTCGCCGGAAGCTGTGAAGCATGGGGCCCCGCCTCCCGCGGAGCCGGATCGGTGTGTCGAGATGGAACAGGAATTTCACCGCATAAAGAGGCTGCCGCCTTACGTCTTCGCCGAGGTCAACGAGATGAAGGCGCGCGCGCGCGCCGCCGGGGAGGACGTGATCGATCTCGGCATGGGCAACCCCGACGGGGCCACGCCGCAGCACGTGGTCGACAAGCTGGTGGAGACGGTGCAGAACCCGAAGACGCACCGCTACTCCACCTCGCGCGGCATTCCGGGGCTGCGCCGCGCCAACGCGGCGTATTACGCCCGGCGCTTCGGCGTCGACGTCGATCCCGAGCGCGAGACCATCGTGACCATCGGCTCCAAGGAGGGCTTCGCCAACCTCGCCATGGCGATCACCAGCCCGGGCGACATCGTGCTGGTGCCGAACCCCAGCTACCCGATCCACGCCTACGGCTTCATCATCGCCGGCGCCGCGCTGCGCAACATGCCGGTCGGCCCCAACGTCGACCTGATGGCGGAGCTGGAACGGGCGGTGAAGTTCTCGGTCCCGCCGCCGCTGGCGCTGGTCCTCAGCTTCCCGTCGAACCCGACGGCGCAGATGGTCGATCTCGATTTCTACGGCCAGGTGGTGGATTTCTGCCGCCACCACAAGATCTGGATCCTGTCCGACCTCGCCTATGCCGAGGTCTATTTCGACGACGTGCCGCCGCCTTCGATCCTCCAGATCCCGGGCGCGAAGGAGATCGCGGTCGAGTTCACCTCGCTGAGCAAGACCTATTCGATGCCCGGCTGGCGCATCGGCTTCGCCACCGGCAACCCGCATCTGATCAAGGCGGTGGCCCGCATCAAGTCCTATCTCGACTACGGCGCCTTCACCCCGATCCAGGTAGCGGCCGCCACCGCACTCAACGGCCCGCAGAACTGCGTGGACGAGATGCGCGATCTCTACCGCCGCCGCCGCGACGTGCTGGTGGACAGCTTCTCGCGCGCCGGCTGGGACATCCCGCCGCCGTCCTCGACCATGTTCGCCTGGGCGCCGATCCCGGACGAGCTGCGGCATCTCGGCTCGCTGGAATTCTCCAAGCTGCTGTTGCAGGAGGCCCATGTCGCGGTGTCGCCCGGTCTCGGCTTCGGCGAGTACGGCGAAGGCTATGTCCGCATCGCGCTGGTGGAGAACCGCCAGCGCATCCAGCAGGCGGCGCGCAACATCCGCAAGTTCCTGTCCTCGGTCCGCAACCTGCCGCTCGAAGATCGCGGCCGCGCGGTGGCCTCTTGAACGGTCCGCTGAACATCGCCGTCGCCGGTCTGGGCACGGTCGGCGCGGGGCTGATCCAGTTGCTCAATGCCAACGGCGCGCTGGCGGCGCGGCGCTGTGGAAGAGAGATCGCGGTGACCGCCGTCTCGGCCCGGGACAGGGGACGGGACCGGGGCGTAGATATCAGCAAATTCAAATGGTTCGATGATCCGGTTCAGATGGCGTGTGAGGCCAATGCCGATGTCGTCGTCGAGCTGATCGGCGGCGCCGACGGCATGGCCAGGGCGGTCTGCGACGCCGCTATCGGCGTTGGCCGCCACGTGGTGACTGCCAACAAGGCGCTGATCGCCCGTCACGGCACGGCGCTCGCCGCCGCGGCGGAGGAGGCGGGGGTGCAGCTTGCCTACGAGGCGGCGGTGGCCGGCGGCATCCCGGTGATCAAGAGCCTGCGCGAAGGGCTGGCGGCGAACCGGATCGAGTCGCTCTACGGCATCCTCAACGGCACCTGCAACTACATCCTCAGCGTCATGCGCGATACCGGGCGCGAGTTCGACGACGTGCTCGCCGAGGCGCAGCGTCTCGGCTACGCCGAGGCCGATCCCGGCTTCGACGTGGACGGGGTGGACACCGCGCACAAGCTGGCGATCCTGACCAGCGTGGCGTTCGGCTCAGCCATCGATTTCGACTCGGTCTTCGTCGAGGGCATCCGCCATGTCTCGGCCGAGGACATCCGCTTCGCCGACGAGCTGGGCTACCGCATCAAGCTGCTGGGCATCGCGCGCCGCACCGATCACGGCGTGGAGCAGCGCGTACACCCCTGCATGGTGGCGCTCGACTCGCCCATTGCCCATGTAGAAGGCGTCAACAACGCCATCGTGGCCCAGGGGGATTTCGTGGGAAGCACCGTGTACGAGGGCCGTGGGGCCGGCGCCGGGCCGACGGCCAGCGCGGTCGCGGCCGACCTGATCGACATCGCGCGCGGCTGCAGCGTGCCCACGTTCTCCGTACCGGCCAGCGCGCTGGAGCCCGCCGACCCGGCCTCGATGGACCGGCATGTCGGCGCCTATTACATTCGCCTGATGGTGGTCGACCGGCCCGGCGTCTTCGCCGACGTCGCGGCCGTGCTGCGGGATTCCGAGGTGTCGATGGAGGCCATATTGCAGCGCGCGCGCTCGCCGGACGAGGCCGTGCCGGTGGTGATGACCACGCACGACGTCGAGGAATCGGCGATCAGGCACGCGCTGGCGCGCTTCGCCGCGCTGGAGACGGTGGTGGAGCAGCCGCGGCTCATCCGGATCGAGCCGCTGGCGAAGTAAGACCGAACGCAACGGATACAACCGACCGGGAGACAGAAAAAGATGGCCGAATCCATACCGATGGACCGCAATCTCGCGCTGGAGGTTGTCCGGGTGACGGAAGCGGCGGCGCTGGCCGCCTCGCGCCAGATGGGGCGCGGCGACGAGCGCACCGCCGATCAGGTCGCGGTGAACGCGATGCGCGAGGCGCTGAACAGCCTGTCGATCGAGGGCAAGGTGGTGATCGGCGAGGGCGAGCGCGACGAGGCGCCGATGCTCTATATCGGCGAGGAGGTCGGCGCCGGCAACGGTCCCAAGATCGACATCGCGCTCGACCCGCTCGAGGGCACCACCATCACCGCCAAGGGGCTGACCAACGCGCTGGCCGTGGTCGCAATGGCGGAGGAGGGCGGCTTCCTGTTCGCGCCCGACGTCTACATGGACAAGATCGCCGTCGGCGGCGGGCTGCCCAAGGGCGTGGTGGACCTCGACGAGACCCCGGCGATCAACCTGAAGAACCTGGCCAAAGCGAAGAAGCTGGCGGTCGAGGACCTGGTGGTCTGCATCCTCGACCGGCCGCGCCACGAGGAGCTGATCGCAAAGGTGCGCGAGGCCGGCGCCCGGATCATGCTGATCGGCGACGGCGACATCAGCGGCGTGATCTCCACCGCCGAGCCGGACAGCGGCGTCGACCTCTATCTCGGCCAGGGCGGCTCCCCCGAAGGCGTGCTGGCGGCCTCCGCGCTGCGCTGCATCGGCGGACAGATGCAGGGCCGGCTGGTCTTCCGCAACGACGACGAGCGCGGCCGCGCCGCGCGCTGCGGCATCGCTGACCTGGACCGCAAGTACGACATGATGGACCTCGCCCATGGCGACGTGATGTTCGCCGCCACCGGCGTGACCAACGGCACCATGCTGCGCGGCGTGCGCCGGTTCTCCGGCGGCGCGCGCACCCATTCCCTGGTCATGCGCTCGCGCTCCGGCACGGTGCGCTACATCGAGGCGGTGCACAATTTCGACCGCAAGACCGGGTTCGACCCCGTCGACCGCTGAGCGGGGGCCGGGGCGCACCGTGACCGTTGCCGCCGCACCGCCGGGAGTCTTCGGGATCGAACGGTCGGTCACCGGCAAGGCCTGGCGGCTGCGCGAGGCGGATGACCGGCTGGCCGCCGCGCTGGCGCAGGACTTCACGCTCGACGACGCGGTGTCGCGCATCCTCGCGCTGCGCTGCGGGGCGCGCGACGCGGCGGCGGAATTCCTCGATCCCACGCTGCGCCGGGCGCTGCCCGATCCCTCCCACCTGAAGGACATGGACGCGGCGGTCCTGCGCATCGTCGCCGCGGTGAACGCGGGCGAGACCATTGCCGTGTTCGGCGACTACGACGTGGACGGCGCGACTTCGGCGGCGCTGCTGGTGCGGTTCTTCAAGGCGCTGGGCCGCGCCGTGCCGGTCTATATTCCCGACCGCGCGGCCGAGGGCTACGGCCCCAACATCGCGGCGCTGCGCAAGCTGAAGGCGGCCGGCGCCTCGCTGGTCGTCACGGTCGATTGCGGCACCACCGCCTTCGGGCCGCTGGAGGCGGCGGTGGCCGAGGGGCTCGACGTGATCGTGATCGACCATCACGTCGCCGAGCCGCGCCTGCCGGCGGGCTGCCTGGTGGTCAATCCCAATCGCGTGGACGACGACAGCCCGCACGGCCAGCTCGCCGCCGTCGGCGTGACCTTCCTGCTGGTTGTCGCGGTCAACCGCGCGCTGCGCGAGGCGTTCTGGTACGGCGAGGGCCATGCCGAGCCGGATATGATGCGCTGGCTCGACCTCGTGGCGCTGGGCACGGTGTGCGACGTGGTGCCGCTGAAGGGCGTCAACCGCGCGCTGGCCTGCCAGGGGCTGAAGGTGATGGCGGAACGGGGCAATCCCGGCATCGCCGCACTGGCCGAGGTCGCCGGGGTCGCCGCCCGGCTCGACGCCTACCATGCCGGCTTCGTGCTCGGCCCGCGGGTCAATGCGGGCGGCCGGGTGGGCGATCCCGGGCTGGGGGTGCGGCTGCTGTCCTCCGACGATCCCGCCGAGGTCCAGGCGCTGGCCCTGCGGCTGAACGAGCACAACCGCGAGCGCCAGGTGATCGAGCAGGGCGTGCTCGCCGCCGCGATGGATCAGGCGGAGCGTCAGGCCGGGCAGGCCGGGCCGCTGATCCTGGTCGCCGGCGAGGGCTGGCATCCCGGCGTCATCGGCATCGTCGCCGGGCGGCTGCGCGAACGGTTCGACCTGCCGTGCTGCGTGGTGTCGCTCGCGGGCGGCGTCGGCAAGGGGTCGGGCCGGTCCATCCCCGGGGTGGGGCTGGGCCCGGCGGTGATCGCCGCGCACCAGGCGGGCCATCTGGTCAATGGCGGCGGGCACGAGATGGCGGCCGGCTTCACCGTCGAGGCGGCGAAGCTGGAATCCCTGCGCGATTTCCTCGCCGACCATATCGGCCGCCAGCTCGGCGGCGCCGTTCCGCAGCCAGCCCTGTCGCTGGACGCGGCGCTCGCGCCCGCCGGCGCGACGCTGGCGCTGCTGGAGGCGCTGGACCGGCTCGCGCCTTTCGGGGCCGGCAACCCGCGCCCGCGCTTCGCGATTCCGCAGGCCCGCATCGTCAAGGCCGATGTCGTGGGCACCGACCATGTCCGCTGCATCGTCTCCGGCGGGGACGGCGCCTCGCGGCTGAAGGCCATCGCCTTCCGCGCCGCCGGGTCGCCGCTGGGCAACGCGCTGCTGAACACGCGCGGCGCGCCGCTGCATCTCGCCGGCACGCTCCGCCTCGACGAATGGCAGGGCCGCCGCGAGGCCCAGCTCCATATCGACGACGCCGCCGTCGTGGTCTGAGCGGACCCCCCACCCCAGCCCTCCCCCGCAAGGGGGGAGGGAGCCCCGTTTAGCGTGATCGTTCCGTTGCGTCCCTTCCCCCCTTGTGGGGAAAGGACAGGAAGGGGGGGCCTCTCCGCCGCGCGAATCCTGACCGAGAGCCTCCTCCAAATTCCCTCGCTGGCGCCATGCGCCCCATGTATCATCCCGCGCGTGGCGGCAACGGACGACAGCACAGCGCGGGATCAGGTGGCAAGGGCGGCTAAGACGGCGACGGGCCAGCGGCGCTCGTGGTGGGGGCGGCTGCGCCGCCTGCTGCGCTATCGGCTGGTGGTGCCGATCAAGCGCAGCCAGCACCCGCCGGAATACACCGCGCGCGGCGTCGCCGTCGGCGTGGCCTGGGCGCTGACGCCGACCGTGGGAATCCAGATGCCGCTCTGCCTCGCCACCTGGGCGGTGACCCGGCGGCTGGCGGGGTGGGATTTCAACGTCATCATCGCGATGGCGTGGACCTGGATCACCAACGTCGTCACCCTGCTGCCGACCTATTACATCTTCTACGTCACCGGCCAGGTCATGCTGGGCCATTTCGACGATCTGAGCGGCTACGACGAGTTCGTCGGGCTGTGGCACAGGCATGTGGGCGAGGAGGGGCCCGGCGGCGGCGCCGAGGGCTTCTGGATCGGCTTCTGGATCTACACCGTCACGCTGTTCAAGGGCTGGGGCGTGCCGCTGATGGTCGGCTCGCTGCCCTGGGCGGCTGCCGGCACCTGGCTCAGCTACCGCTGGAGCCTGCGCATCGTGCGCGGCCACCGCGAGCACCGGCACCAGCGCCGCCTCGCCCGGCTGCGCGGCGAGCACCCGGAAGGGTTCATAGCCGAATTCATCCACGATCACGACCCGTTCCACCGGCGCGACGGCAACGGGGCGGGG
>WHUE01000120.1 GCA_009377375.1 Alphaproteobacteria bacterium
GTCGAACGCGCTGCGCCCGGGCCCGTAGATGCCGGGCAGGCGGAAGCTGTGCACCGGCACGCCATGCGCTGCATGAAGGGCGAGCCAGCCGGCCTCGGCCGCCGCCCGGCGGCGCTGGCGGTCCCCCGTCGGGGCCAGGGCCGCCCCTTCGTCCACCCAGCCGCCGCCGCGGTCGCCGTAGACGCCGGTGGTGGAGAGGTAGCCGGCCCAGACGAGCCCCGGATGCGCCGCGATGTCGGCCCGGTGCCCGTCCAGCACCGCATCCCCCGCCTCGTCCGGCGGAACGGAACTCAGCAGATACGACGCCGCGAGCAGCGGGCCGATATCCGCCAGAGGACGGCCGCGGACGAAGGGCTGCGCCGCGATGCCTTCCGTAGCCAGCGCGGCCGCCGCCTCCGCCCCGCGCACGGTGCCGGAGACGCGCCAGCCCCCGGCCAGCAGCGCGCGGGCAAGGCGCCGCGCGGTGTAGCCCAGACCGAAGCAGAACAGGTGCGGCGTTTGGTTTTCGGCCAGGGGACGATCCGGGTTAGGGTGCGGTTTTCGCGGATCGGGAAAGTCTAGCGGCACATGGCGACGGTGAACAGGCGATGGAGACGGATCGCACGGCCGGCGGGCGCGCTGGCTGCTCTGCTCGGCGTGGCGCTGACGGGCCGCCCCGCCGCGGGGCAGGCGCCGGACCCGTTCTCGCTCGACGCGACGCGGACGAAGCAATACGCCAACTGCATGGCCATGGCGCGCAAGACGCCGAAGCGCGCCCATGACGAGGCGCTGGCCTGGCGCGAGGCGGGCGGGGGCAACGCGGCGCTGCACTGCATCGCCGTTGCCCTGCTGCAGATGGGCGACCACGACCAGGCCGCGCGGCAGATGGAGGAGCTGGCCGGCGCGGTGGACGAGACGCGCCCGGCGCTGCGGGCGGCGCTGCTGGGACAGGCCGCCAACGCCTGGCTGATCGCCGGCAACCCGGCCGCCGCCGAGGCCGCGCTCGACCGCGCGCTTGATCTGGACCCCCATGCCGTGACCCTGCGCATCGACCGCGGCATCGCGCGGGCCAGCCGCGGCCATGTATGGGAGGCGCTGGACGACCTCAACCGCGCGCTGGAGCTGGACCCCGACCGGGTCGACGCGCTGGTGTTCCGCGCCGCCGCCTGGCGCCGGACGGGCAGCCTGGATCTGGCGGTCGAGGATGCGAACCGCGCCCTCGTCCTCGCCCCCGACGATCTGGACGCGCTGCTGGAGCGCGGCGCGATTCGCAGGGCTAAGGGCGACGAGGCGGCGGCGCGCGCGGACTGGCTGCGGGTGATCGAGCTGGCCGCCGAGGGCCCGCTGCGCGAGGCCGCGCGGCGCAATCTGGAGACGATGGACGTGAAGCCGGATTAGGCGGCGGGCGGCTTCAGAAATCCAGGTCCGCGTAGTGCCTGGGCGGCGGCTCGCCGGGCAGGTGGTCGGCGAGGATGGGGCGGAAGGACGGGCGCGACTTGATGCGGGCGTACCAGTCCTTGGCCGCGGGATGGTCCTCCCACGGCACGTCGCCAAGATAGTCGAGGCAGGAGAGATGCGCCGCCGCCGCGATGTCGGCCACCGACAGCGCCTCGCCGGCCAGCCAGTTCCGCCGCTCCGTCAGCCAGCCGATATAGTCCAGATGAGTGTGCACGTTCGTCTTGCCGGCGCGGATGGCGCGCGAATCCGGCGTGCCGGCGCGCAGGAACCGCTTCATGATCTTCTCGCCCACCAGGTTCTCGGTGACCTCGGCATTGAACTTGCGGTCGAACCAGGCGACCAGGCGGCGCGCCTCGGCGCGGCCCGCAGCATCGGCGGGCATCAGGGCGGGGTCCGGCGCGATCTCTTCCAGATATTCGCAGATGGCGGCGGAATCGGCGACCGTGGTGCCGTCCTCGTCGACCAGCACCGGCACCTCGCAGGCCGGGTTGAGCGCCAGGAAATCGGGACGGCGCTGGAACAGGTTCTCCGCCCGCAGCTCGAACTCGACGCCCTTCTCCCTCAGAACGATCCGCACCTTGCGGCAGAACGGCGAAAGCCAGAGGTGATAGAGCGTGCGCATGGGCGTGGAGTTTAGCGCAAGCGGCGATTTGCATACAGGGGAATGGCGGCAGGGGCGGCCGGCCGGCTTCCTGGCCCCGCTTGACGGCTGCGGGGCCGCATGATGGTCTCGACGAGGACAGGAACGGGGGACGGCATGGACAGGCTTTCGGAGATGGCGGGGGCGCTCGGCGCGCGGCTGAAGGCGCGGGGCGCGACCGTGGCGGTGGCGGAATCGTCGGCCGGCGGGCTGGTCTCGGCGGCGCTGCTCGCGGTGCCCGGGGCGTCGGCCTATTACAGGGGCGGCGGGGTGATCTATACGCGTGAGGCGCGCGCCGCGCTGCTCGGCCTGCCGGCGGAGGCCGTCGCCATGCCGGGCGCGACCGAGGAGTACGCGCTGCTGGTCGCCCGCGCCGTGCGGGAGACGCTGGGCGCCGACTGGGGCCTGGCCGAGACCGGGGCGAGCGGACCGGCCGGCAACCGCTACGGCCATGCCCCCGGCCATTGCTGCGTCGCCGTCGCCGGGCCGGTGGAACGCTGCGTCACGCTGGAGACCGGATCGGCCGACCGCGAGGAGAACATGTGGCGCTTCGCCGCCGCGGCGCTGGCGCTGCTCGACGAGACGCTGCGTACAGGCTAGCCTGTTGCGCCCATCCCCCCGGCCCCCTAGCATTGCGCCGTAACCGCGCAACGCAGGGAACCGCGAAATGCCCGAGACGCTGACCATCGCTCTGGAGCGATACGACCGCCACGTGCCGTTCTTCATGGGGATGGTGGACCCGCCGGCCGGGCTCGCCGGGGTGACGTTCAAGGCGCTGGAGGTCGGCATGGCGCCGCCCCGGCGCGACGGGATCGACCGCCATCGCCGCTTCTGGGAGGACGAGGAGTTCGACATCTGCGAGATGTCGGTGTGCAGCTACCTGACGGCGATGAGCGAGGGCGCGCCCTATACCGCGACGCCGGTCTTTCCGCGCCGGCTGTTCAGCCAGAACCACATGTTCGTCAGCGTGGCGGCGGGCATAGAGGAGCCGAAGGACCTGATCGGGAAGAAGGTCAGCTGCCGCAGCTTCCAGACCACGATGTCGGTGCTGGCCAAGGGCGACCTGGCGTTCGAGTACGGCGTGCCGTGGCGCGAGCTGGACTGGCACACGATGACCGCCGAGCTGGTCGACTGGCCCGGCCGCGAGGCCGCCGGCCTGACCATGATCGACGAGCCGAGCGCGCCGGATGCGCTGATCGCCGGCGAGCTGGCGATGATGATCCATCCTCACCCGCCGCCGAAGCTGCTGGCCGCGATGCGCGACGGCAAGGTGCGCCGACTGTTCCCCGACACAAGGGCCGAATGCGCGCGGTACTTCAGGAAATACGGCGACTATCCGATCATGCACGTCCTCGCCTTCAAGACGGCGCTGGCGGAGAAGTACCCCGCCCTGCCGCGCGCGCTGATGGCGATGTGGGAGGACGCGAAGCGCCAGGCCGCCGGGTTCTACGACGATCCCGGCTATGCCGAGCTGGCTTTCGCCCGCAACGAGCTGGAAGCGCAGGACAATCTTTTCAGCGCCGACATCTGGCCATCGGGGCTGGCGGCCAACCGGGGCAGCGCCGAGAGATTCATGAAATACCTGACCGACCAGACGCTGATCGAGAAGCCCTACCCCGTGGAACAACTGTTCCACGAAAGCGTGCTCAATACGTAGGAACTGGCCGCAGCCTCAGTCGAAGCTCCGCGCGCCCGCGATCGCGGCGATGGCGGCCTTTGCGACCTGCAGGTCTTCCGCGCCGGTGCCGGAGCCGACGCCGATGGCCCCGGCTACATGGCCGTCGACGATGATGGGCAGGCCGCCGGGCAGGTTGATGCGCTTTCCCTCCGTGGCGATGGCGAGCTTGATGTCGACCCCCGCCTCGATCCCACCGGTGGGAACGCCGTAGGCGGCCGCCGTCTGCGCCTTGCGGAGCGCGGTGTCCAGCGACAGCGCGAAGGCGCCGTCCATGCGGATGAAGGCCATCAGGTGGCCGCCGGCATCGACCACGGCGATGCATTGCGGCACGCCCATCGCGGCGGCCTTTGCGATGCCGGTGTTGAGAACCCTGAGCGCGCCGTCATGGGTGAGGCGGAGCGCGGGCGCGATGTCGGCCATGGCTACGCCGTCCGCTCTTCGGGCTCGACGAGCACCGGGTGCTCCAGCTTGCCGAGCATTTCCTTTGGCACCACCTGCCAGAACCGCCGGACCTCGCGGTCCCAGTCGACGATGAGGCGTTCGGCGAAGCGCGACTGGGTTTCGCGCCAGTGCTCCACCACGAGGTCCTTGAGCACGCGCTCCCAGTGCGGCGACTGGATGCGGTGATAGACCACCGTGTCGCCGTTCACGTTCTGCTGGAAGCTGGAATCGGTGTCGTAGACATAGGCCATGCCCCCGGTCATGCCGGCCCCGAAATTGTCGCCGACCGGGCCGAGGATCACCACCGTGCCGGTGGTCATGTATTCGCAGCCGTTGGCGCCGCAGCCTTCCACCACCGCGTCGGCGCCGGAGTTGCGCACGGCGAACCGCTCGCCCGCCTGGCCGGCGGCGAACAGCTTGCCGGCCGTGGCGCCGTAGAGCACGGTGTTGCCGATGATGACGTTCTCGTTGGTCGCCAGCCGGCTGGACATCATCGGCCGGATGGCGATGGTGCCGCCGGACAGCCCCTTGCCGACATAGTCGTTGGCGTCGCCCAGCACCTGGAGCTTCAGTCCCTGAACGGCGAAGGCGCCGAGCGACTGGCCGGCGGAGCCGCGCAGACGCACGGTGATATGGCCGGGCTGGAGCACATCCATGCCGTAGCGCCGCGTGATCATCGACGACAGCCGCGTGCCGATGGCGCGCTGGGTGTTGCGGATGTTGTAGGCGAGCTGCATCTTCTCGCCGCCCTCGAGCGCAGGGCGGGCGTCCTTGATCATCAGCGCGTCCAGCGTGTCCGGCACCTCGTTGCGGCCTTCGCGGTCGGAGACGCGCGGGCTGTCGCCGGGGTCCGCCTGCACCAGCAGCGGGTTGAGGTCCAGATCGTCCAGATGCGGGCTGCCCTTGCGCACCTGCATCAGCAGGTCCGTGCGGCCGATGATCTCGTCCAGCGTGCGCGCGCCGAGGAAAGCGAGGATCTCGCGCACCTCCTCGGCGATGAAGCTGAACAGGTTGACCACCTTCTCCGGCGTGCCGGTGAACTTCTCGCGCAGGCTTTCCATCTGGGTGCAGACGCCGACGGGGCAGGTGTTGGAATGGCACTGCCGCACCATGATGCAGCCCATCGCCACCAGCGAGGTGGTGCCGATGCCGTATTCCTCGGCTCCCAGCAGCGCGGCGATCACGATGTCGCGGCCGGTCTTGAGCCCACCGTCGGTGCGCAGCGTCACGCTGTGGCGCAGCCGGTTCAGCGTCAGCACCTGGTGGACCTCGGCCAGCCCCATCTCCCAGGGCAGGCCGGCATATTTGATGGAGGTTTGCGGGCTGGCCCCGGTGCCGCCGGAATGACCGGAGATCAGGATGACGTCGGCCTTGGCCTTGGCGACACCCGCGGCGATGGTGCCGATGCCGTGCTGGGCCACCAGCTTCACGCACACCTTGGCCTCGGGGTTGATCTGCTTCAGGTCGTAGATGAGCTGCGACAGGTCCTCGATGGAATAGATGTCGTGATGCGGCGGCGGGCTGATCAGCGTCACCCCCGGTGTCGAATGGCGCAGCCGGGCGATCATCTCCGACACCTTGATGCCGGGCAGCTGGCCGCCTTCGCCGGGCTTGGCGCCCTGTGCGATCTTGATCTCGATCTCGCGGCAGTTGTTCAGGTATTCCGCGGTCACGCCGAAACGGCCGGACGCGATCTGCTTGATCGCGCTGGACGGGTTGTCGCCGTTGGCGCGCGGCTTGAACCGGGCGGGTCCTCGCCGCCCTCGCCGGAATCGGACTTGGCGCCGATGCGGTTCATGGCGATCGACAGCGTCTCGTGCGCCTCGGGGCTGAGGGCGCCGAGCGAGATGCCGGGCGCGCAGAGCCGCTTGCGGATTTCGGTGATGGATTCGACGTCCTCCAGCGGCACCGGCTCCTGCCGCGGCGCGAACTCCATCAGGTCCCGCAGGCTGACCGGCGGCATGCGCTGCACCGCCTCGACGTAGGATTTGTAGGCGTTGAAGGAATCGCGCGCGACCGCTTCCTGGAGCAGATGGATCGGCTCGCCCTGCAGCGCATGCACCTCGCCGTCGCGGCGGTAGCGGTAGAGCCCGCCGATCGGCAGCGTGACCACGTCGCCGGAAAAGGCGCGCTGGTGGAGCCTGACCGCATTGCGCTGCAGCCCCGCCAGCCCGATGCCGGAGATGCGCGAGACCATGCCCGGGAAAAAGGCCGAGACCAGCGAGCGGCTGAGTCCCACCGCCTCGAACTTGTATGCGCCGCGATAGGGCGAGACGACCGAGATGCCCATCTTGGACATGATCTTCAGCAGCCCCTGGTTGACCGCCTCGGTATAGCGTTCGACGCACTGGTCCAGAGACATGTCGCCGAACAGGCCGCGGCGATGGCGGTCGGCGATGGTTTCCTGCGCGAGATAGGCGTTGACCGTGGTCGCGCCGACGCCGATCAGAACGGCGAAGTAATGCGTGTCCATGCATTCGGCCGAGCGCACGTTGATCGAGGTGAAGGTGCGCAGGGATTCGCGCACGAGATGGCTGTGCACGCCGCCGGTGGCCAGGATCATCGGGATCGGCACGCGGTCCTCGGCGATATAGCGGTCGGTCAGGATCAGGTGCACCGCGCCGCCGCGCACGGCGTTTTCGGCTTCGGACTGGATGCGCTGCATGGCAAGGCGCAGCCCGTGCTCGCCGTCCGCCGGCGCGAAGGTGCAGTCGATCTCCGCCGCGGTCTCGCCCATGTGGTGGCGCATGGCCTCAAGCTCGGCGTTGCTGAGCACCGGCGAGCGCAGCTGCAGCAGCCGGGTCTGGCTCTCGTCCTCGTCGAGGATGTTGCCGAGATTGCCGAGCCGCGTGTTCAGCGTCATCACGCGGTATTCGCGCAGGCTGTCGATCGGCGGGTTGGTGACCTGGCTGAACGCCTGGCGGAAGAAGTGGTGCAGCCCGCGATAGCGTTCGGACAGAACCGCCAGCGGCGTGTCGTCGCCCATCGAGCCGACGGCTTCCTTGGCGTCCTCGACCATCGGCTGGAGCAGCAGTTCGATCTCCTCCAGCGTGAAGCCGGCGCAGAGCTGGCGCTGGCGCAGCGCGTCG
Source organism: Alphaproteobacteria bacterium (assembly GCA_009377375.1). Classification (GTDB taxonomy): domain Bacteria; phylum Pseudomonadota; class Alphaproteobacteria; order MPNO01; family UBA2964; genus WHUE01. The sequence goes on from WHUE01000120.1 coordinate 7,286, forward strand.
CGGCCGAACTCCGCCGCCTCGTCCCGCTCGTTGCGGATCAGCGTGTCCAGATGGGTGATGTTCTCCACCCAGTCGGCGAAGGGCTGGCGCGCGGCCAGCACATCGCGCAGCTCGGGATCGTGATAGAAGCGGCCGTCCTCCAGGTTCACGGCGATCATCTGGCCGGGGCCGACGCGGCCCTTCTCCACCACCTTGCCCTCGTCGATAAAGACCATGCCGGTCTCGGAGCCGACGACCAGCAGCCCGTCCTCGCTGACGGTGTAGCGCATCGGGCGCAGCCCGTTGCGGTCCATCCCGGCAATCACCCATCTGCCGTCCGTGGCGCAGATCGCCGCCGGGCCGTCCCAGGATTCCATCACGCAGTTGCAGTAGCTGAACAGCGCCGAATGGGCCTCCGGCACGTTGGGGCGGTTCGACCAGGCGTCCGGAATCATCAGCGTCTTGACCATTGGCGCGTCGCGCCCCGCACGGACCAGAAGCTCGTACACCGCGTCCAGCGCCGCCGAGTCGGAGCTGCCCGACTGTATGATCGGCTTGATCTCCTCGATATGGTCGCCGAACGCCTCGGAGGCGAGCCGGGTCTCGTGGCTCTTCATCCAGTTCACGTTGCCGCTGAGCGTGTTGATCTCGCCGTTATGGGCCAGCATGCGGAAGGGCTGGGCGAGGCGCCATGTCGGGAACGTGTTGGTCGAGTAGCGCTGGTGATAGATGGCGAAGCGCGAGGTGAATCGCTCGTCCAGCAGGTCGGGGTAGAACGAGGTGAGCTGTTCCGCCAGGAACATGCCCTTGTATATGACCGACCGGCAGCTCAGCGAGCAGATGTAGAACTCGGTGATGTGCTCGGCCAGCACGCGGTTCTCGATCCGCCGGCGGATGATGTAGAGGTCGGTCTCGAACTGCTCCTCCGACGCGCCGGGATTGCCGGCGATCATGATCTGCTCGATCTCCGGCCGGGTCGAATTCGCCTTCTCGCCGATGATGCCGATATTCAC
>WHUE01000121.1 GCA_009377375.1 Alphaproteobacteria bacterium
TAACCTCGACTGGATTCACCGCTTCCCCCGGTGCCGGTCAGATCGGCATGCTGATGACGTCCTTGTACGCCTGGATGACGCGGTCGCGGATCGCCAGCGCGGTCTGCAGCGTCACCTCGGCGTTGGTCACCGCGGTCACCACCTCGCGCAGGTCGGCGGTGCCGGCGATTCCCTTCGCGCTCATCGTCTCGCTGTTTTTTCCGGTCTCGATGGCGTTGTGGACCGCCTCGCCCAGCAGGTCGGAGAAGCTCTGCGCCGGATCCTTCGAGCGCGGCTCCATCGCCCCGCCGGTGGCGGCCTGCGCCTGGCGGGCATAGGCGGCGGCGGCGCTTCCGATATTGACGGTCATCGCGATGTTCCCTCTCAGCGCAGCAGGTCGATGGTGCGCGTCAGCATGCCGCGCGACACGTCGATGATTTCCAGATTGGCCTGGTAGGACCGCTCGGCTTCCTTCATGTCCATCACCTCGACCAGCGAGTTGACGTTGGGATAGGACACGTAGCCGTCCTCGTCGGCGGCGGGGTGGCCGGCGTCGTATTCCTTGCGGAAATCGGTGCGGTCGAAATCGATGTTGCTCACCCGGACCGTCTCCACCCCGAGACTGCGGTCGAGCACGTTCTGGAACGACACCACCTTTCGCCGGTACGGATCGCCCCCCGGCGTCGGGGACAGCGACTGGGCGTTGGCGATGTTTTCCGCGATCACCTTCAGGCGCGCGCCCTGCACCTTCATGCCGGCGGCGGAAATATGCAGCGTCTTGGTCAGGTCCATGTCTTGGCTCCGCGCTCAGGCCGGTTCTACTGTTCCCTGCCCAGCGCCTGCTTGAGCATGGATACGTGCTTGCGATAGAGGTTGGTCGCCAGACGGTAGGCGCCCTGGGTCTCCGACACCTTCATCAGCTGTTCCTCCAGCACCACCGCGTTGCCGGCGGGGGCGGCCTCGTATACGTCGCGCGACTTGTCGGCGCGCGCCTCCTCCGGCCGGCGGGTCGGCGCCAGGTGGCTGGCCGAGGTCGCCTGCATCGTCATCTGCGGCCCGGTGGGGCGCAGCATGCGGAGGAAGCTGCTCTTGCTGAGGTCCTTCGGCCCGTAGCCCGGGCTGTCCGCATTGGCGATGTTCTGGGCCAGCACCGTGTGGCGCTGGGTCAGCCAGTCCATGCGGCGGTTCATCAGCCCGAAGATGGGGAGATTGTTCAGATCCATGCGCCGTTTCGGCTCCGTTCGGAAACAGGTGGCTTTTTAGATAAATCCGACCATGCCACCCCGCTGTAAACAAATTCTAAAGATGTTTGGTTTACATCTCCCTAACGGCGCGGGGGACGGTGCGACCCGACCCCGCCGGCAAGGGACAACACGCCACAGGTAGTGACGAGGCCACGATGCTCTATCTCACCCGCAAGGTCGGCGACTCCGTCGTCATCAACGACAATATCGAGGTCACCGTGGTCGAGGTGCGAGGCCGGTCGATCAAGCTCGGCTTCACCTATCCGCCCGACGTCACCGTGCTGCGCCGCGAGCTCTACGACAAGATCCAGGAGGAGAACCGCGCCGCCGCCGGGGCGGGGCTCGACCTGCTGGCCGCCGGACGTCGCGAGGAAGGCTGACAGGGCCGGTTCGCGCGCCCCGCTTCAAGCTTTGTTAACCATGATTTGCGAGGCTCCGGACAGCCGCAGACGGCCGGGGCGCCACCGCACACCGCACGGAGAATTCGCATGACGACCCTCGCCGATGTCACCGCGGAACTGGACCGCGCCGCCCGGCTGATCGGCGCCGCCCGCGACGTGGTCGGCGGCGGCAAGGCGGTCGATCTCAGCGGGCTCGACGACGTGGTGATGGAAGCCTGCGGCAATATCGCCGCGCTGCCGGAAGAGCAGCGCCAGACCCTGAAGCCGGTGCTGATCTCGCTGATCGACAGCCTCAACGGGCTGGTCCAGGCGCTGAACGTCCAGCGTGGCGAGATCGCGGCCGATATCCGCGACGTCAATTCGCGCAGCCAGGCCACCGCCGCCTACGGCAAGGGCGCCGCCAGCGCCAAGCCCGGCGGGCGCAAGTAGCGCCGCGGGAACAGACCGGACCCTAGAGCATGATCCAGCCAGATAAAACCACCTGCGTTGTGCGCAGACGAGACGATCCGCGAGGCGCGGCCCGCAGGGCGATGCCTTCGCATCGGGCAAGCCGCGCGACGCACCCCCGTCGCAAAAGGCCCGCGGCGCAGGTGCTTCTATCTGGCTGGATCATGCTCTAATGGAACTCGACACCTATCTTCGCTTCGTCCTGGCGCTGGTCTTCGTCCTTGCGCTGATCGGGACGATCGGCTGGGCGGTCCGCCGCTACGGCGCCTTCGGTGCGCAGCCCCGCACGCGCGGCCGCGGCCGCCGCCTTCGGATCGTGGAGGTCGCGCAGGTGGACGCGAAACGCAAGCTGGTGCTGGTGCGCCGCGACGACACCGAGCACCTTCTGCTGCTGGGCGCCGGCCCCGACGTGCTGGTCGAGTCCGGAATCGTCCCACCCACGCCGCCGCCTGACGCGGAAGCGCCGCAATGAAGCGTCTTTCTCCCGCCGCCAGGGCGCTGGCCGCCGCGTTCGGCCTCGGTACCGCCTGGCTCGCCTGCGGGCCGGCCCTGGCGCAGAGCCTGTCGCTCGATCTCGGCGCCGGGGCGTCCTCGACCGGGCGAATCGTCCAGATCATCGCCCTGCTGACGGTGCTCAGCCTGGCGCCGTCGATCCTGGTGATGGTCACCTCGTTCACCCGCATCGTGGTGGTGCTGTCCTTCCTGCGCAACGCGATGGGGGTGCAGCAGACGCCGCCCAACGCCGTGCTCATCAGCCTGGCGCTGTTCCTGACCGCCTTCGTCATGGCGCCGACGCTGGAGGAATCCTACCGCGCCGGCATCGTGCCGATGATGGACGAGAGCATCTCCGAGGAGGAGGCGTTCAGCCGCACGCTGGCGCCGGTCCGCGCGTTTATGCTCAAGCACGTGCGCGAGCAGGACCTGCGGCTGTTCCTCGACATTTCCGGCGCGCCGCCGACCGAGGCCGCCGAGGCGACGTCGCTGCGCTCGCTGATCCCGGCCTTCATGATCAGCGAGCTCCGCCGCGCCTTCGAGATCGGCTTCCTGCTGTTCGTGCCCTTCCTGATCATCGACATGGTGGTCGCCTCGGTCCTCATGTCGATGGGCATGATGATGCTGCCGCCGGTGATGATCTCGCTGCCGTTCAAGCTGATCTTCTTCGTCCTGGTCGACGGCTGGTACCTCGTCGCCGGCTCCCTCATCCAGTCCTACGGCCCCGGCTAGCGGGCTACCGCGCGACATTCCGACGGCCCCGGCCATTCCGGACACCGGCCTCTCTCCCCGTCGTCGGCGAAGGCCGCTGATGCGCATTCTTTCCCCGTCGTGGTCGGCGAAGGCCGACCATCCACGTTTTGTCTTGTTTTATCAGGCAGTTAGAAAAACAAAAACACGTGGGTGGTCGGCCTTTGCCGACCACAACGATGAGAGGGACGAATGGCTCAAGGCGCTGGCATGACAAAAGGGAAATCCCCCAGCCGAACCCGACGCGCCGCGGTCGCCCGCACCCGCCCGCCGGTCAGTTGATCGCGGCGGCCTGGGGCGGGATGGCGGCGGGGGGACGGCCGGCGCCGTCGCCCATGAAGGCGGTGAAGGTGTCGAGCTCCGCCGCCTGCCGCGCCAGCACGGCGAAATCCTCGGTATCGATCGGTTTGCGGCCGACCACGGCGGCAAACTCGGCGGCGCGCGCCGTCTTCGCCATGGCAGGGCCGAAGCGGTCGCGCAGGTAGTCGATCCCGGCCTCGTCCCCGGCCAGCGACAGCGCGACGGCGCGGCGCAGCAGCAGCTCCGCCTCGCTCGGGTCCACCTTGTCCTCGTCGAACGGGCCGGTGAGGCGGGCCAACGCCCGCGCCGCGCGGTGCCAGTCGCCCGAGCGCCAGAGGATCTGGGTGCGCAGCAGCAGGGCCTCGTCGCTGGAATCGGCGTCGAGCATCGCCAGGGCCTCGGGCAGCCGGCCGTCATCGGACAGCGCGCGCACGGCGATCCACCGGCGGCGATCCGACAGCGCCGCCGGTATCGGCTCGACGGCGCTCGTTGCCAGCGCCGCCAGCGCATCCTTCGGCTTGCGGCTCATCAGCAGCACGTCGGCGAGCCTCGCGCCGATGCGCGCCTTGGCCTCGCCCTCGGCCCGGAACCGCACCTGGTGATCGAGCAGCCCCGCCGCCTCGGCGAGCAGGTCGACCGCGACCAGCCGGTCCGCCAGCTTGCGGTAGATGATGTCGCCTTCCTCGCCCGGCGGGGTCAGCTCCCGGAACTCGTTGAACAGCCCGAGCGCGACCACCGGGGCAAGCACGTCGGCGTCGCCGTCCAGATAGAAGGTCCTGAACAGCGCGCGCATCTCCTCCATCAACGCCCCGGCGCCCTCGATCTCCTTGAAATAGGTCGCGGCCTGGCGGAGCGTCATCAGCGAGTGGCGGAAATCCTTGGTGTCGGCGTAGAGCTGGCCAAGCCGGTGCAGCAGGTCGAACTCGAACACGTCGTCGCGCCAGGCGAAGCGCAGCTGCTCCAGCTTCTCGATCGCCTCGGTCGGCTTGATCTTCTCCTGCTCCAGCAGCGTGTTGACCAGCGCGAACGACGCCTTGGCGCGGTTCGGCCGGTCGCCCATCGCAACGACCGCCTGCCACAGTTCGATGGCCTTGTCGGCGTCCTTCTGCTGCTTCAGCAGATGGCCGCGCAGGAAAGCGGCGTGGTCGAGCTGAGAGCTGGTCGCCGGGGTGGCGTCCAGCACGCTGAGCCGCACCGCGGCGACGTCGATATCCCCCACGGACAGCGCCGCTTCGGTCGCCAGCAGCCCGAAATGCATCGCGAACCGCGTCGGGTAGGCGGTGAATACCGGGTCCGCATCCTCGAACAGCCGGTGCGCGCGGCGCCAGTCTCCCCGCGCCGCGGCGATCGCCGCGCGCCACGGGTCGATCTGCCGCTCGTCGCGCAAGGCGGGATGTTCGAAATCGGTCATCGCCTCGGCGTAATGGCCGATCAGATACCGCCCCACGCCGCGCAGCGCGCGCACGCCGTTATCCCGCAGCATGGCGGCGTCGTGCCGCAACATCGCCTCGATCACGCCCAGCGACTCGGCCGCCATGCCGTGGGCGATATAGAACCGGGCGAGACCGAGCCGCGCGGCGCTGCGCTTCAGCCCGTCCGGCTGGGTGACGTAGTTCAGCAGCTCGTATTCGATCTTCTGGTAGTCCTCCGCCGGGCCGTACTGCCAGGCGGCAAAATCCAGCAGCTTCGGCGTCCACTTTCTTGTCTGCGCCTGCGCGAAGACCGATGGGTCGGAGACCGTGAGCCCGCCGGGCCGGAACACACGCGCCTGGGTCCCCTCGCTGCCGACCCGGACCCGCTCGTCCAGCGGGCGCACGGCGATCCCCTGCGCGCTTTCCAGCAATTCGAATTCGGGGAAGCGGCGGAGGTTCCAGACTCCGCCCACGGCCGTCGCGCCGGGCACGACGAAGGTGGTGTCCCCGGCGTCGGGATCGCGCAGCGGGATGACGCCGGCCGCGTCCTTCATGCCGATGGTCACGCTGGCGCCCTCGCCGTCCCGGCGCTCGGCGCGCAGCGGCAGGTCCGTGCCGCCCGGCTTCGGCGTGGGGCCGATCCCGACCTCCCATGCCGTGCCGTTGCGGCGCACATTGGCGCGGTAGCGCATGGTCATCGGCAGCCTCAACACGGCGGCCCCCACAACCGGTTCCTGGCGGGCGGTCTCGAACAGCACGCGGCCGGTGAGGCGGATGGCGGACAGGTCCAGCCGCGCCGGCTTGTCGAACACGATCCACAGCACGGCGCCGCGGTGGAAGACGGCGGCATTCACGGATTCACGCCAGTTGAATTTCAACGTCACGTCCGCCCCGAGGCGGCTTGCCTCGACGCTGACCAGCCGGTCGGGCAGCGGCTTCTCGCCGCTGGCCTCCGTTCCCCCCGACGCGGCGGCGCCGGGCCGGGCTTTCGGACGGGCGAGCGAGCGCGGCGGCGCGGCAGCCTGCGCCGCCTTCTCCGTCTCGGCGCGGGTCTGGATGCGGGTGACGACGTCGAACACGACGCGCGGCCCGCTGTGGAAATAGCGAAGCTGCGCGTCCGGCGGCACCACGAGGCCGAGCTGCAGCCCGTCCTTGCCCGGGCGCACGACCGCAGTGCTGATCTGGCGCGGCAGCGCGCGCCGCAGCGCGTCGAGATCGACATCCGCCGGCGCGGCGAACTGGATGGTGACCGCCTGGCCGTCTCGGCTGACGGTGAATCCCACCTTCTTCGGCCAGTCGAAGACGAGACGGCCATATTCAGCGTTGCGGCCGACGCGGACCGGCAGCGTCACCGGCCCGGCCGGCGGAGACAGCATGCCGGTTCGGGCGGCAACCGGTTCCGGCTGCCTGGCCGGCTCCGGCACGCTGCGCGTCAGGGAGACCGGAGCTTGCGCGGCAGGCGGCGCGCCGGCCTCGGCCTTCGCCGGCGCCGGCGTGTCCCCGGCGGGCAGAAGGTCGACCACCACCCGCTTGCCGCTGGTGAAGCTGTGCATTCGGTAGCCGGATTTGAGCCGCGCCGTGACGACGCGTCCCGCCTCGTCGAGCGAGACTGCGGCGACATAGGCGCCGAGGTTGCGCGTCACCGCCGAGAAATCGGCTGAGAGCGGCTGGCCGAACGACACCGTCAGCGTGTCCCCGTCGAGGCGCGCCGCATGGGTCACATCCGACGTCCAGTCGAAGACGATCCGCCCGTAGCCCGGATGCGCCCAGGCGCGCACGCCGATGCGCTCGGCCGCGAACGAGGAGGGCGCGGCGAGCTGGGCCGCGACCAGCGCGGCGACAGCCAGTCGAAGGACGGCGGGGGCTTTCATCGGCCCCGCTCCCTGCGGTCGCGCACGACAATGTCCACGCGCCGCGCGAGCATGTGACGCCGCGCCGGCGGCTCGACGGCGGCAAGCTCGTCAAAGCGCGACGCGGCAAGCCCGAACGCGGCGAGGCGGCGCTGATAGCCGGCCTCCCGCAGCATGGAGGCGACGCTGCGGGCGCGGGCCAGCGAAAGGTCCCAGTTGGAGGCATAGGCGCTGCCTTTGCCGACCGGCGTGGGGTCGGTATGGCCGTAGACGTCGATGCGGTTCGAGATGTTGCGCAGGATCAGGGCGAGATCGCGCACCCGCTCCCGCGCGGCCGGGACCGGCTCGGCGGCGCCGGGACGGAACAGCAGGTCCGCCGGCAGCGCGATGATCAGCCGGTCGTCGAGCCGGTGAAACAGCACGTTCTGGAGTGCGGGCTCTTCGCGCCGCAGCCCTTCCAGCAGGATTTCGAGATAGGTCAGTTCGATAGCCTGCGACCGCGCCAGCAAGCGCAGGTTCTCCGGCGCGCTGGGGCTCGGCGCCTCGCGCGGCCGCTCGGTCTTCAGGCTTTGCGACAGGCTTTTGATCAGCGCCTGCCAGTCGCCCTGCTCCACCCTCTGGGTGGCGTACATCATGACGAAGAAGGCAAGCAGCAGCGCCACCAGGTCGGCGAAGGTCAGCAGCCAGGCCGGGCCCATGCCGGGGCCCGGGCGGTCGGTCCAGGGGCGCATGTTCATGGCGCAAGCTCCGGCGCGGCGAACAGAAGGGGCTCGATGCGCGGGCGCACGCTGAACAGCAGCCGCAGCCGCCCTTCGCGCCCGCTCTCGACCCCGGCGGCAACGGTGCTGCCGGGCGCGCCGGCGCCGATCAGCACGGCGGCGAGAAAGGCCGCCCGCGCGGCCGGTTCGTCGACCGCTGCGCCGGCGCCGCTCCGCGCCGGCAGCAGCTCGCCGGCGAGCAGGATGTCGGTGTCGTAGCGCACCCCGACCGGCGGGGTGGCGACGATCGCCGCGATGCGCTCCACGAAGGCGCGGCGCAACGGGTCGATGGCGATGCCGCCGCCCCGGAACAGGGCGCGTTCGCTGAGAGAGAGCTCGAGCGTCCGGCCGGGCTCGATGACGCGCAGCTCGGCAAGGCCCAGCTCGGTCCGCACCAGCGCGCCGAGGCGTTCCTCCAGCGCGGCGTCGGCGAGCACGGTGCCGAGCGCAGAGGTCTGTACGGCGGGATATTCGGTAGGGCGTCCTTCGCTGGCGAAGGTGGAGCGCAGGCTGCCGGCGACCGCCTTGCTGCGGGCGGTTTCCACGCTGGCGACGTTGTTGAGCAGGATAAAGAAGGCGAGCAGCAGAAGGTAGACCCTGAGCA
>WHUE01000122.1 GCA_009377375.1 Alphaproteobacteria bacterium
GGTGCTCAACGACCTCGCCTCCACCCATCTCCGCGTCCACCGCCCGCTGGGGCCGGGGCGGTGCGAGGTGACAATCTGGTGCATCGCGCCGAAGGGCGAGCCGCGCGAGGCCCGCATCGCCCGGCTGCGCAAGTTCGAGGATTTCTTCCTCGTCACCGGCATGGCGACCTCCGACGACCTCGTGTCGCTCAACGTCGCCCAGGAAGGCTGCGCTGGCCGCGCCGCCCGCTGGACCGATTTCGCCCGCGGCGCCGCCACCGTGACCGCAGGCCCGGACGAGGACGCCCGCGCGCTCGGCATCCACCCGCTCTCCAGCAATGCGAGCTGGGAGCTGGAGACGATGTATTACGGCCTCTACCGCTACTGGCGCGACGCCCTCAACGCCGGCACCCCCAACCCCGCGATGGCGCAGGCGGCGGAGTAGGGGGGCGCTTTCCCCCGTCACCCCGGATCAAGTCCGGGGTGACGGATGGAAAGGCGGAGCGGCCCGCGCGATCCCCGAACCTACTTCCCCTGCGCGTCGAGGAAGGCCGCGAGCTCCTTCGTGAAGGCGCCGGGGTTGTCGATGGTGGACAGGTGGCCGGCGTCGGGGATGGTCTTCAGGACCGCGCCGGGGATGCTGTCGCGGATGAATTCGGAGGCCGGCATCGGCGTCGCCTCGTCCTGCTCGCCGATCAGCACCAGGGTGGGGACCTTCACGTTCTTCAGGTCCTCCCGCGCGTCGTAGGTGAAGATGGCGCGGCAGGTGTCGACGTAGCCCTTGGGCGGGCATTTGGCGATCTCCGCCGCCAGCTCGTCCAGCCGCTCGATGGGGGTGGACGGCATCAGCCGGTCGCCGGCGTACTGGTTGCCGAATTCCAGCATCGACAGGTAGGCCACGGCTTCCTGGGTGGCGTAGATGCGGTCCTGCACCGCCTCCGGCGCGCCGGGCCGGGCGAAGGAATCGGCGATGACCATGGATCGCGCCACGCCGGGACAGGCGGTGTTGAAGTTGAACGCCACCGGCCCGCCCATCGAGAGCCCGACGACATGCACCCTGTCCACGCCCAGATGGTCCAGCACCGCCTTGTGGTCGGCGGCCATGTCGGCGACGGTGAAGCCGGGCTTGTTGTACGAGGTCGCGCCATGCGCCCGGCAGTCCGGCGCGATGCAGCGGTAGCGGTCGGACAAAACCGCGATCTGGTCGGCGTAGAGCCACGCGTTGGTGCCGAGGCTGTGGATGAACAGCACGGCGGGGCCGGCGCCCTCGTCCACGAAGCTGATGCGTTCGCCGTTGGCCTCGATCGAAGGCATGCGGGGTCTCCCTGTGATGAATGCGCGGGCGAAGGTAGCACCGCCGGTGCGGGGCGCAAACCCCGCCCCTGCCGGCTCAGGCCGCCTCGGCCGCCGCTTCCAGCTTCGCGCCCTCGATGGTGCAGCGGCGGAGCAGCCGGCGCTCGGAGGCGGGGAAGTCGGTGCGGGCGTGGGTGGAGCAGCGGTTGTCCCACATCACCAGGTCGCCCGGCGTCCAGACGTGCTCGTAGACGATGGACCGGTCCTCGGCGATGGCGAACAGCTCCTCCAGCACGGCGTCGCTGTCGGCGCGGTCCAGCCCCTCGATCCGCGCCGCCATAAGCCGGTTGGCGTAGAGCGCGACGCGCCCGCTTTCCGGGTTGTGGACGAAGAGCGGCTGCCACTGGTGCTTGACGCCGGACAGGTCGCCGTCGGGGTCGAGCCGCTGCGTCAGCGTGTAGTCGTAGACATGCAGCACCCTCCGGCCGGCGAGGCGGCGCCTCAGCGCGGCGGGCACGTTCTCGTAGGCGGCGTACATGCTGGCGAACAGCGTGTTGCCGCCGGTGCTGGGGATGTCGATGCCGTAGAGGAACGTCCCCTTCTGCGGCTCCGGCACGTAGGAGGTGTCGTGGTGGAACCACATCTCGCCGTCGGGCAGCGAGCCGATGGGCTGGCCCTTCTCGTCGCGCACGTTGCTGACCAGCATCACGTTGGAGTCGTAATCCGCGCCCTCCGGCCGGGTGCGGGCGTCGCGCGCGCGCTCCGCAAGCCTGCCGAAATTGCGGGCGAAATCCTTCTGCTGGTTCGCGTCGAGGTCCTGGCCCGGGAAATGCAGCACGACATGCTCCAGCCAGGCGGCGTAGAGCGCCTTCGCGGTCGCCGGCGGCAGCTTCCGCGAGATGTCGAGCCCATCGATACGGGCGCCGATGGCGGGCGAAAGGGGGGTGACGGTGAAGCTCATTGCGCGGTTCTCTTCCCTGTCCTCTGCCGCGATAACCCCTCGCGGCGACGGGTCAAACGTGCAACAAATCCGGCCCCGCCGCAACGGCCTCCTGCAATGGTGAGACATGGCGACCGCGACCTCCCGACCCCGGCTGCGCAACGCGCTGAAGAAGCTGCGCGCCGTCGAGCCCCGGCTCGCGCCGGGCTACGGCGCCACCGAGCTGGCGCAGGAAATGCTGGATTTCCTCGCCATGGCGGACGGGATGAAGCCCGCCTGCCTGATCGGGCGCGGCTTCGACGATCCCGAATGGATCGCGGGCGCGGTGGCGGTGGCCAGCGGGATGAAGCTGCGCGTGATCGAGGGCCCGTTCTGGGACGCCGCGGGCGCCTATGACGGGCTGCCCGGCTGGTACGCCGAATTCGTGCAGGCCGATCTCGCGCCGTTCCGCGCCTGGTACGTCACCCGGACCGCCGCCGTCGCCGCGCGCATCGAGGCCGCCTGCGCGTCGGGTCGGCCGACCGCGGCGGAGGAGGCGGCGCTGCTCGGCTACCCCGCCTGCTGCGTCGCCGCGCATCACGGACGTAACCGGGCGTTCCACGAGGCGACGCTGTCGATCCTCGCCCGCCGGGCGGCGGGCGATGAGGCGGAGATGGCCCGCATGCTGCGCGAGGGCGAGCCGCTGATCCCCGAGACCGACGCCGAGAAAGCGGCGTTCCTGGAGGGGATGCGCGTCACGCCCTGCCCCTGTGCCAGCGTCAACATGTGCGAGGATTGCCGCACCGATTCCGGCAGCCCGGCGGCGCGGCTCTCGGCGCGCTACGCCGCCTTCGCCCGGGAGATCGACCCCGTCCTGGCGCAGGCGGTCGGGGCCGGCTGAGCGTCACCCGCCGGCGAAGGCGATCAGCCGGCCGCAGGCGAGGGCGCCGAGCCAGCAGGCGATGGAGAGCGCGGCGTGGACCCTGAGCCGCGCCTCACCGGCAGTCTCCAGCAGGAACCCGTGCCGGACGTGGAGCGCGACGGCGGCGAGCGCGCCCGTCGCGACCAGGACAAGCTTGATCTGGAGCACGCCGAGCCCCGCATATTCGCGCGCGCGGACCGAGAACAGCAGCAGCCCGGCGGCAACGGCGAGGGCGAGCCCCGCGGCGGCGACGGGGACCAGCACGCGGACCAGCGCCGCGCGCGGCACGCTGCGCCACAGTCCCAGAAAGCGCAGGCTCAGCGGCAGGATGGCGCCGACCAGCAGCGCGATGCCGAGGATATGGGTGGCATTGACCGCGGCGTAGCCCCAGCGCGCCTGGCGCAGGGCCTGCGCCAGCGCCGTGCCCTCCAGCGCCGCGAACACCGCCTCCACGGGCTCAGTCGCGCTCGGGATAGAGCTTGTATTCGCGCGTGCCGAGGAAGAGGCGCTCCGCCTTGAGCCGCTTCTCGGAGCGGTCGGCGGCGGGCTCGCCTATGGCCCGGATCTCGACGTCTTCGGCCAGGTCGCCGTCCTTCAGCCCGGCGCGGCTGTTGCGCCAGGGCTGGCCGACCTCGACGGTCCAGGTTTCGCCTTCCACGTCGACCTCCAGCAGCCCGTGCGGGTTGCCGAGCCGCACGGCCTTGATGAGTCCGGTCAGCTCGATATTGCCGCCGGTCGTCCACGCCCAGCCGTGATGGGCGAGCGCCGCGCCGCCGGATACGGCCGCACCGGCGATAAGCAGCGCCGCCAGCAGCGATTTCATCAAGGATCTTCTCCGGGTCATGACTTTCTCCGACGCTCAGACACAGCGAAGTAGGAAGGACCCCGCGCGGCGTCAATCCGCAGCGGATGCCTAGCGCGCCCGGGGCCGCGTTTCCGGCTGCTGTTCCGCGCCGTATTTCGGCGGTCGCGGCGGTGGCGGCTCGGCATAGAAAAGCGGGCTGCCGTCCTCCTCGCGGTTGCGGCCGGCCCAGCGGAACCGGATATTCTCGCCCGTGTCGCGCGTCCGCTGCATCGTCTCCGACATCTGCCGCGCAATCCGCTCGCTCCAGGGCAGCCGGTAGGAAAGGGGCTCGGCGGCGCCCTCGAACTGGAGCCAGAGGTAGATCGCCTCGCCCTCGCGGATCCGCGTGCCGAGGACGCGGGCGTCCTGACCGTGACCGCGGAACCATTCGAGCCGCTCCGGCTTGGGCGCGCCCATCAGCTCGACGAAGGCGGCATAGGCCGTCGGCATCAGCAGAACGGCGCAGGCGACCGCGACCACCTTGACGGTAACGCGGCGGGGCGACCAGATCGCGATCGAGGCGAGCGCGGTGGCGATGACGACCGCTGCCGCGAAGATGTACATCAGATGGTCCAAGACCTGTCTCCAAATCTCCTGGCGGCGCTCCGTCTGTCAGCCCATGCGGCGCAGCTTCCGGGGCAGGTCGTTTATGCTGTCCGGAAGCAGGCGGCCGTTTTCGTCCAGGGTGAAGCGCGCTACCGTCGTCTCCTCGTCGACATGCCGCAGCACGGCCTCCCGGATAAGTATCTCCGTCGTCTTCCCGTCCGAGGGGCGCTTCATCTTCACCGCCACGGTGGCGGATACCGGCAGGTCCGACGCCCGCTGGTTGTTGTACAAATGAAGGTTCACCGTGTACTCGCCGCGCGGCGTCCCGCGGCTGAAGGCGATCTCGTAGTTGAGGCCTGTGGAATCGTCCTTCTTGCCGAGGTCGTCGCGCAGCAGGTTGAAGACCCGCCCGCTCTGGTTCGAGTAGCCGATGGGGCGCTCGCCCGGCGCCTTCACCCAGAGATCGACATCGGCATCGAGGCCGTCCGGCCAGCGCACCTCGACGATGAGGTTGCCCGGCGGGTCGATATCCGCCGCGTTCTCGGGCGGATTCAGGTGCGGCAGCAGGATGACGACGATGACCATGAATCCCATCAGCGCCAGCATGATCACGTCGCGAAAGACGGTGCCGTCCTGGCTGGCGTGGATATCGTCGAACTCATCCATGCCGCTCGCCCCGGGCGATCAGGTGCGACGTGAAATTGGCGACCCCCACGGCGAGGAGGTGATAATTGGCGCTGAGCCAGAGGTGAAGCACCGTGCCCACCAGCGTCGTGTAAAGCGCGACCGACATCCCGACGAGAAGCTTCGCGACCATGGGGGCAACCTTGCTCACGTCGCCGCTGCCCTCCGCGCTGACCGCCGAGAGGGCGATCACGAAGCCGAGAACGGTGCCGATCAGCCCGAGCAGGACCAGGATGTTCGCCACGTAGCGGATGATGGCGATGCGGCTGGCAAGCTGCGTGCGCATTGCGTTCGCTATGATGGCCCGGCTCCCCGCGTCGCGTCCGGCGATACCCGAGAGGTACCGCGCCGTCAGGGAGCCGTCCTCGGGATGCCGCGCGATCACGGCGTTCATCTCAAGCGAAATCCGCCAGATCTCCCGCGCGCACGCCGCGAGCCCGCCGAGGAACACGATGAAGATCGCGACCGTGATCGAGGTGACGTCGGCGGCGAGAATCCGGCCGATCCAGCCCTGGCCGTAGGCCGCGCCGAGCAGCGCGAAGGCCGCTGCATTGAAGAGTGCAAAGCGCAGCACGAGCTGGTGGCGCTCCCCCGTCGCGTCCTCGACGGGCCGGGAACCGGCGCCGTGCGGAAGCGCGACGCCGCCGCGCTCCAGTGCGGACGTCGCGGCCAGGCCCATGGGGCTCTCCGGCCAGCGGCCACTGTTGCGGGACGTTCTTCTGAACCACATAGGTCCTCGTTCCACCTGTTTTGCGTGGACTCGCCGACGGATGCGCTGCCGCAGCATGTTAACGCCGCCGGGGCGGATCGGTTTCATGGGGAGCCGGGACTTGTGGACGGGCGTGCCCTCTGTCACGATTGCCGCCGGGACGGTCGCCTGCGGCGGCCATCCATCCATACCGTCACATGACCTGAGGGGAGGCTTCGCCGCGCCATGAAAATCCCGGGATTGGTCGTACCGCCGCTGACACCGTTCAGCGCCGATCTCACGGTGGACTTCGATACGCTGCGATCCGAAATCGACTACATCGTCGAGGATTGCGGCGCCACCATGGTGTCGGCAGCCGGCGTGGAGACGACCGAATACCACTATCTTTCGTACGAGCAGCGCCGCGAGCTGATCCGGCGCACGGTGGAGTTCGTGGACGGCCGCGTCCCGGTCGTCGTCGGCATCTCGCACGCCAACGTCAATACCGCCATCGAGCTGGCCCATCTGTCGGAGGAGCTGGGGGCGGCCGCGGTGCAGGTGCTGGCCCCGCTGCGCCCGTTCGGCGGGCCGACGACGCTGGACGAGCTGCTGGCCTATTACGGGGCGATCGGGGCGGCGACGAAGCTGCCGATCATGCTCTACCTCAACCCCGGACCGGGGATGGAGGTGAATCCGGCCTGGACGCTGGCCCTGGCGAAGCTGCCGCAGGTGGCCTACGTGAAGGAAAGCTCGCGCGATCTCGCCCGCGTCTCGCGGCTGATCGTCGAGATCGACCTCGCCGGCCACGCCCGCTACTTCACCACGATGCAGATGCTGCTGGCCTCGATCCAGCTCGGCGGGTCGGGGGCGACCATGCCGCCGCCGGCGGCCTATATCGCCAACGCCATCATCGACGCCTTCAAGGCCGGCGACCACCTGCGCGCGGCGGAGCTGCAGCGCCAGTTCGCGGTATGGCCCGCGCGCTGGATGGGGTACGGGCTCGCGCCCGCGCTCAAGGCGGCGATGGCAATCGTCGGGCTGCCGCTCGGCGATCCCTACCCGCCGTTCAAGCCGGTGGCCGGCGAGGACCTGGCGGCGATGGAGGCCTATCTGCGCACCACCTATCTGTTCGGCGACGAACACCAGCGGGTGATGCGGCGCCGGGCGGCCTGACTGTCCGGCGGGCCGCGTTCGCCAAGTGACGCCTGCGAAGAACAGGCGCTGCAAAATCCCGTTCCGTCCGCAAAGAGGGAGGAAAAGATGAGCGGTTCCGCGCCGACCGATCCGCCCGCATACCGCAGCGTGCTCGAACGGCTGCGCGCCAATGCGGCGGCGACGCCCGACAAGCAGGCCCTGGTGTCCATCGACCAGGGCGCCGAGCTGACCTGGCGGGGGCTGTACGAAGCCTGCAACCAGGTCGCGGCGGCGCTGACGGCGCGCGGGCTGAAGGCCAACGACCGGGTGGTCGTGCTGACCGACAACTCGCTGGAAAACCTGATCCTGTATTACGGGGTGCAGCGGCACGGCGCGACCTTCTGCACCGTGAACGTGGAGATCAACCGCGAGCATCTGCGCGAGATCGTCTCCCGGCTGAAGCCGTCGCTGGTGCTGTGGCACGACGCGCTGGACCCGGAATTCCTCGGCGTCGGCGCGCCCGGCGAGTGGGTTTCGTTCGGCGACTGGGGCGAGGCGGGCACGGGCGGGTTCTTCGCCGAGGCCGCTGGATTCCCCGCCGACGAGGAGACGCCGGAAGTGTCCGGCCCCGGCGATATCGGCGTCATCTGCTTCACCTCCGGCACCTCCGACAAGCCCAAGGGGGTGATGCACAGCTTCGACAACTACCTGCTGATCGGCGAGCAGACCAGATACCTGTGGGGGCTGGCCGAAGCCGACCGGGTGCTGGAATACCGCTCGTTCTCCTGGTCGTCGTCGCACCAGATCTGCCTGAACCCGACTCTGGCGGCCGGCGACACGCTGATCTTCGCGAAGAAATACTCGCAAAGCCGCTTCTTCGACTGGATCAGGACCTACAGGCCCAGCGTCGTGGTCGGCATCCCGACCGTGGTGTCCATGCTGCTCAACCGCGAGGACCGCGCCGACGACGCGGCGGTGGGCACGCTGCGCTTCATGAGCTGCTCCACCTCGCCGCTGCTGGGCGACCAGCACCGCGCCTTCGAGGACCGCTACGGCATCAGGCTGATCCAGCATTACGGCATGTCCGAGGGCGGCACGGTCGGCGGCAACCGCCACGACCGCCGCCGCATCGGCAGCGTCGGCGAGCCCGGCCTG
>WHUE01000123.1 GCA_009377375.1 Alphaproteobacteria bacterium
TCACAACCACGGCGGCGATGCCGATCAGTATCTTCTTCATCTGTCAGACTCCTAGGCTCAGGACTCATTGATTACAGCCAGAAGATGACGGTAGCTGCGATGCAGATGGCTGACATGAAGGTGTGGGCGCACCGGTCGTAGCGGGTGTGGATGCGCCGCCAGTCCTTGAGCCTCCCGAACATGTTCTCGATCTTGTGGCGTTGACGGTAGAGCACCCGGTCGTGAGGGATGGCCAGCTTTCGGTTGGTCTTTGACGGGATGCAGGGCGCGATGCCGCGTTCGGTCAGTGCCTCGCGGAACCAGTCCGCATCATAGCCCCTGTCCCCGAGCATCGCCGTGGCCCTGGGCAAGGCATCGAGCATCAGGGCGGCGCCCTTGTAGTCGCTCATCTGACCTTCGCTGAGCAGCATGATCAGCGGTCGCCCCTGCCCGTCGCAGACGGCGTGGAGCTTGGAGTTCAAGCCGCCCTTGGTGCGCCCGATACGTCGGGGAACAGCCCCTTTTTAAGCAGGCTGGCCGCCGTGCGATGCGCCTTGAGGTGGGTGGCGTCGATCATCAATCGCTCGGGCCGTGGGCCCTTGCCCGACAGTTCGGCGAAGATGCGGTTGAACACGCCGAGCCGGCTCCAGCGGATGAACCGGTTGTAGATCGTCTTGTGCGGGCCGTAGTCCCTGGGCGCGTCGCGCCAGCGCAGACCGTTCCTGATGACGAAGATGATGCCGCTGATCACCCGTCGATCATCGACACGCGGCACCCCGTGCGACAGCGGGAAATACGGCTCGATCCGACGCATCTGCTTGTCCGACAACCAGAACAGCTCGCTCATGGCAGGTTCCTCCTGCCGCCAGTGAATCAGATCGTCGCGCCGACGTGAATCCCTTTAATGGGTCCTGAGCCTAGTGCTCTCTGCCGATGGCGGCCTCGACCCCATCCAGAATGAGGCGCAGGCCGAAGGCGAATGCGGCGTCGAAATCCCAGTCCTCCGGCAGGCTGAGTTGCTCGACCGTCGTATAGCCACGGCCGGCGATCCGTTCGGATCGGATTTTCTCCGACGGCTCCAGGTCCGCGTAAGGGCCTCGGCTCTGATAGGCGGTCTGGACGAGCGTGAAACTGACGAGCGTGAAGTACGCGCGTACGCTATCGAGGTCGCTCAGCCCCGCCTGTTTGAGGACGCGCACGGTGATGTCCATGGGTATGAAGACAGCCGCGGGAGCCACGTCCGCCGTCTCGAGCAGGCGGGCAAGGCCCGGGTGGCGAAGGCAGATTGCGCGAAACGCGCGGAAGCAGAATTCGATCTGCGCGCGCCAGCCCCTCAGTCCGCCATCGAAATTCGCATCGTCGAGGATATGTGCCGCGACGGCGCGGAGGAGGTCCTGCTTGCTGCTGACGTGGTTGTAGAGCGCCATCGGCGTGACGCCGACCGCGTCCGCCAAGCGGCGCATCGTGAGGGAGTCGGCGCCGTCGCGGTCGATCAGCCCCAGCGCCGCCTCGATCACCCTGTCGCGGGTGAGAGCGCGCACCGTGTCCTTGCCGGCCGACGGGGGACGCCGGTCCTTCGTTTTCGCCATGCGATTCCTACCGGCTCAGCGCCAGGGCCATCGAGACGAGGCTCGCCGCCCCGAGACAGGCGCGGGCGACATGCGAGTATTCCCAGACATTCCTCATCTGCGTCCAGTCGGCCTCCTTGCCGGAGGAGGCGGAAAAGAACGCCGCGCCGAGTCCGGAGATATCCGTGTCCTTGAGCCAGGCGCTGTTCACCGGATGGGTGACGACCCAGTAGGTGGCATGGCCCAGCGCCAGAAAGCCGAAGGCGGCGACCGTCCACCAGAACCGGCCCGTGCCGGAAGGCGTCACCAGAAGCAGCACCGGAAGCACCAGCAGCGCGCCGAACTCGCCGACCAGCCCGCCGAGCGTGAATCCGGGGTAGTAGATCGTCTGGACGGCCCGGTAGGTTCGCTCGTCGAGGCGGAGCTTGCCCGGGAATTCCAGCGCATGCGCAAGGGCCAGCCCCATCGTCACGGCGATGAGGAAAAGCGCGAGAACGGAAAGGATCGACACCATGGCGGAGCGGGGTTCTGCGGGTTCGCGTATCGTCATATCCGCTATCTGGGTATACGCCGTATACATGCAAGGGCATGGTCGGTATCGGAATGCCGGGGCGTTGCCGGCGCCCTCGCCGCCGCCCGGTTCCGGCGCGACGGAGAATGCACTATCTTCCTCCCATGCAGGGCATGACCGTAAGAAGGGATACGCCATGATCGCCAAGGCCGCCGGCGCGCTGGCCGGGGTGATCCTCATGGTCGTCTGGTTCTGGACCATCGGCACGCGGCCGGTGGCGGAAACGGCGGTCGGGCTGCTGCTCGGCATCGGCGGCGGGCTGTGGGCCTGGGCCGTGGTGCGCCGCTGGATGAACGGGCAGGCGCGATGAACGACCGTGCCTCCTCCGATCCCGCCGCGACCGAGGGCCGCAAGGGCCAGCATATCGACACGGTGCTGGGCCGGGACGTCGCCGCGAAGGGCGTGACGACCGGGTTCGAGCGCTTCTTCTTCGAGCATCGCGCGCTGCCGGAGCTCAGCCTGGACGAGGTGGACATCGGGATCGAGCTGTTCGGCCGCCGCCTTGCCGCGCCGCTGCTCATCAGCTCGATGACCGGCGGCACCGCCCGGGCGCGCGACATCAACCGCCGGCTGGCGGAGGCAGCGCAGTCGCTCGGCATCGCCATGGGGCTGGGCTCGCAGCGCGCCGCGGTGGAGAACCCGGACCTGGCGGACACCTACCGCGTGCGCGACGTCGCGCCGGATATCCTGCTTTTCGCCAATCTCGGCGCGGTGCAGCTCGCCCTCGGCTACGGCGTCGACGAGGCGCAGCGCGCGGTCGACATGATCGAGGCCGATGCGCTGTTCCTGCACCTGAACCCGCTGCAGGAGGCGGTCCAGCCGGAGGGCGACCGCGACTGGCGCGGCCTTTACGACGGGATCGAGGCGCTGTGCCGGGCGCTGCCGGTGCCGGTCGCGGTGAAGGAGGTCGGCAACGGCATCGCCGCCGGCATCGCCCGGCGGCTGGCCGATTGCGGCGTCGCCGCCATAGACGTCGCTGGCGCTGGCGGCACGAGCTGGTCCGAGGTCGAGGCCCATCGCGAGAGCGATCCGCTGCTGGCGCGGGTGGCGCATGGCTTCGCCGGCTGGGGCATCCCGACCGCGCTCGCGCTGGCGGAGGCGAAACGCGCCGTGCCGGAGCTGCCGGTCTTCGCCAGCGGCGGCATCCGCGACGGGGTGGACGCGGCCAAGGCGATCCGGCTCGGCGCGGCGCTGTGCGGCACGGCGGCCCCGGCGCTTGGCGGCGCGAACGAGACGGCCGAGGCCGCGCGGGATCGGATGGAACAGCTTGCGCGCCAGCTGCGCATCGCCTGTTTCTGCACCGGGTCGGCCGATCTGGCCGCGCTCCGGCGCGCGACGCTGCGGCGCGCCGGCGACTGGTCGGTGGTGGAGGGCTGAATGGCGATCACGCGGCCCGAACCCGTCCGCGCCGCCGGCACCCGCGCCGTGCGTCCCCGCGACGCGGCGACACTGATCGTCTACCGCATCCGGCGGGGCAGGGTGGAGGTGCTGCTCGGCTGCCGTCACAAGAAGCACAGCTTCCTGCCGGACCGCTACGCCTTCCCCGGCGGGCGGGTGGATCCGCAGGACTGCCGCGTGCGCCCCTCGACGCCGCTCCGGAGCGACGTCGAGGCCATGCTGCTGCGCAGGGCGACGCCGGCGCGCGCCCGCGGCCTGGTCGCGGCGGCGGTGCGGGAAACCTTCGAGGAAACCGGGATGATGATCGGCGCCCCCGATCCCGAGCCCGACCGCCCGGTGCCCGCCGGATGGCGGCCGTTCTTCGACTCAGGGCTGGCGCCCGATTTCGGCGCGCTGGACTATGTCGCGCGCGCGGTCACGCCGCACTGGCGGCCGCTGCGCTTCAACGCCCGGTTCTTCATAGTCGACGGGGCGCGGCTGACCGGCACGCTCGGCGGCAGCGGCGAACTGCTCGACCTCGGCTACGTGCCGGTGGCGGAGACCCACCGGCTGGAGCTGCCGCTGATCACCACGCGGGTGCTGGAACTGGTGGAGGACCTGGCGCGCCATCCGCCGAAGCCCGGCGCCCTCCGCAAGGTGCCGAACTTCGTCCATAACGGCGAGTTCCATGACGTCGTGATGGAATAGGCCCGAAAGCCCTACCGCGAGACCAGGCTCAGCTTGCGGTCGAACGTGGCGAGCACGTTGTCCAGCGTGCCGCCGCGCTGCAGGGTGTTGCCGCCGCTGGCCAGCACGTAGTCGCCCTGCCGGTGGGAGCCGGGGGCGAACTTGTAGACGGTGAAGAGCGGCCGGCCGCTGACCGTGCCGTAGATCGAGAAGGCGACCATGCCCCTGCCGAAATCGATCGCGTAGTCCTTCCATTCGCCGCCGATCACCCGCCTGCTGTAGACCGACAGCAGGCGATTGAGCTCGTTCTTGGTGAAGTAGACCGGCCGCGCGGCCTTTCGCCGGTAGTCGGCGAGACGAAGGACTTTTCGCGCCATCTCTTGTCGCAGGGCTCCCTTCCCGTATGAAATTTCCCTGGCGGCGATTATATTCCCCTCGGCGATCCCCCGTCCAGCGACGGGGGACGTTTGATTTGCCGGTTTCCAGTGTCTATGGTGGCGCCGCTCGAAACGGCGGCGGGAGCGTGGTGCGTGGGTGACATCTTTCGGGAAGTAGAAGAGGAACTGCGGCAGGAGCGGTTCGAGAAGCTGTGGCAGCGATACGGCAAGCTCGTCATCGGCGCCGCCGTGGCCGTGATCCTCGTCGTTGCGGGAATCAAGGGCTGGGACCACTACCGCACCAGCCAGCGCGCGGCCGAAAGCGTCGAATTCTCCACCGCCGTCGGGCTGATGAGCGAGGGCAAGAACCAGGATGCCGCGGCCCTGTTCGCCGCGCTGGCGGATAACGGGGGCGACGGCTATGCCACCCTGGCCCGCTTCAACCAGGCGACTTTGCGCGCGCGCAGCGGCGACATCGCCGGCGCCGTCGCGGTCTACGACGCCATCGCCCGCGACGGCGGGACGCCCGAAGGGCTGCGCGGCGCGGCGACGATCCATGCCGCGATGCATGCGATGGACGCGCCCGACGCCGATGCCGCCGCTCTGACGGCGAAGCTGCAGCCGCTGGTCGAGGGCGGCGGGCCGTGGCGCCATTCGGCCGCCGAGCTGTCCGCCCTGCTGGCGCTGCGCACCGGCGACGACGCCCGGGCCCGCACCCTGATCCAGAAGGTTGCCGACGATATCGCCGCACCCGCCCGCATGCGCGCCCGCGCGACGGAAATTCTCGCCGTCATCGGCGGGTAAAGCGCAGTGCCCGTTGTTCCCATGATTCGCCTTCTCGCATTTCTGCCCCTGCTGGCACTGGCCGCGTGCAGCGGCTGGTTCGGCGGCGACAGCGAGAAGCCGCTGCCCGGCGAGCGCATCTCCGTGATGACGTTCGAACGCGCGCTGGAGCCCGACCCGGGCCTTTCCGACCTCGCGGTGCGGCTGCCGAAGCCGCTGGTGAACGCGGACTGGCCGCAGGCCGGCGGCATGCCCAACCATGCGATGCACCACCTTTCGGCGAAGGGCCCGCTGGTCAAGCAGTGGTCGGTCGATATCGGCGACGGCTCCGACAGCGAGACCCAGCTCCTGGTCCAGCCGGTGATCGCCGACGGGCGCATCTATACGCTGGACGTCGAGGCGGAGCTGCGGGCGTGGGACGCCGGGACCGGCGAACGGCTCTGGACCCGCGAGCTGAAGCCCGAAGACGACAACGAGGGCATCCTTGGCGCCGGGCTGGCCTACAGCCATGGCCGGCTGTTCGTCACCACCGGCTTCGCCGACGTGATCGCGCTGGACGCCGCCGACGGCAAGGAGATCTGGCGCCGCCGGGTCAACGGGCCGATGCGCACCGCGCCCACCGTGTTCGGCGGACGGATCTACGTCGTGACCGTCGCCAACGAGCTGCATGCGCTGGACACCGCGAACGGCGCCCCTTTGTGGAACCATGTGGGCATCACCGAGGTCGCGGGGCTGCTCGGCGGGGCCAGCCCGGCCGTGGACGGCGCCACCGTGGTCGCCGCGTTCTCGTCCGGAGAGCTCGTCGCGCTGCGGGCGGAGAACGGGCGCGAGATCTGGTCGGATTCGCTGACCGCCCTGCGTCGCTTCGACCCGATCTCCACCATCGCCCATATCCGGGGCCGGCCGGTGATCGACGGCGGCCAGGTCATCGCCACCGCCAATAGCGGGCGGACCGTCGCCATCGACCTCCGCACCGGCAACCGCGTCTGGGAGCGCGCGACGGGGTCGTCGCACAGCCCGTGGGTGGTCGGCGACTTCGTCTATCTGATGAACAACGCGGGCGAGCTGGTCTGCCTCGCGCGGCGCAACGGCGGCATCCGCTGGGTGCGCCAGATGCAGGTGTTCGAGGACGAGAAGGACCGCGAGGACCCCATCGTCTGGACCGGTCCGGTGCTTGCGGGCGACCGTCTGCTGGTGGGCAGCAGCCACGGCGAGCTGTGGTCGGTGTCGCCCTATACAGGCAAGCTGCTCGGCCGCATCGAGACTCCGGGGCCGGTCTTCATTCCGCCCGCGGTCGCCAACGACACCGTCTACGTCCTGACGGACAAGGCGGAGCTGATCGCTTTTCGGTGATCCTGTGAGATGCCGTTTACAGTCGCCATCCTCGGCCGGCCCAATGTCGGCAAATCCACGCTGTTCAACCGCCTGTGCGGCACGCGGGCGGCGCTCGTCCATGCCACGCCCGGCGTAACGCGCGACCGCCGCGCGGGCCGGGCGCGCATCAGCGACCTCGAATTCCAGGTCATCGACACCGCCGGGCTGGAAGAAGCCGAGGAGGGCGCGATGGAAGCCGGCATGCAGGCGCAGACGCGCCTCGCGATGGCGGAGGCGGACGTGCTGATGCTGGTCATCGACGCCCGCGCCGGCGTCACCCCGGTGGACCGGCACTTCGCGGACATGGTGCGGCGCAGCGCGAAGCCGCTCGTCCTGGTCGCCAACAAATGCGAGGGCCGGGGCGGCGAGGGCGGGATGTACGAGGCCTTCTCGCTCGGGCTCGGCGATCCGGTGCCGATCTCGGCCGAGCACGGCGAAGGCATGGCCGACCTCTACGAGGCGCTGTCCCCGTTCCGCGACGAGGCGGCGGCGAGGGCCGAGGCGGACGCCCGGCGAAAGGCGGCGGCGCCGGACGAGGGCGGCGCGGCGGAAGACGGCGGGGCCGGCGAGGAGCCGCTCTCCGGGGCGCTGCAGCTCGCCATCGTCGGCCGGCCGAATGTCGGCAAGTCCACCCTGCTCAACCGGCTGGTCGGCGAGGAGCGCGTGGTCACCGGCCCGGAGCCGGGGGTGACGCGCGACGCCATCGCGGTCGAATGGGAATGGCAGGGCCGCAGGGTGCGGCTGGTCGACACCGCCGGGATGCGCCGGCGGTCCCGCGTCGAGGAATCGCTGGAGCGGATGTCGGTGGCGGATTCGCTGCGCGCCATCCGCTTCGCCCAGGTGGCGGTGCTGGTGCTCGACGGCACGATGGGGCTGGAGCGCCAGGACCTGACCATCGGCTCGCATGTGGTGGAGGAAGGGCGGGCGCTGGTGGTCGCGGTCAACAAGTGGGACCTCGTCGCCGACCGGCAGGAGGCGATGCTGTCGCTGCGCGAGCGTCTGGAAGAATCTCTGCCGCAGATTCGCGGGGTGCGGATCGTCACCCTGTCGGCGCTGACCGGGGACGGGGTCGACCGGCTGCTGCCGGCGGTGTTCGATGCC
This sequence comes from Alphaproteobacteria bacterium, assembly GCA_009377375.1. Taxonomy (GTDB): domain Bacteria; phylum Pseudomonadota; class Alphaproteobacteria; order MPNO01; family UBA2964; genus WHUE01. The sequence continues at coordinate 7,818 of WHUE01000123.1, forward strand.
TTCGAGACCTGGAACCGGCGGGTGCCGACGGCGGGGCTCAACCGCTGGCTGGCCGACGTGCTGGAGCGCCACCCGCCGCCGCTGGTTGCCGGCCGCCGGCTGCGGCTGCGATACATCACCCAGATCAAGAGCCGCCCGCCCAGCTTCGTGCTCTTCGGCAGCCGCACCGAGGCGCTGCCCGACGCCTACAGGCGCTACCTGGTCAACGGGCTGCGCGACAGCTTCGGGCTGGACGGCGTGCCCATCCGGCTTACGCTCCGGC
>WHUE01000124.1 GCA_009377375.1 Alphaproteobacteria bacterium
AGGTGATCGCCGCCGCCGACGAGAAGGGCCTCGCCATGGTCCTGACCGGCCGGCGGCATTTCCGGCATTGAGCGGCCCGCTGCTCAGCGTCCCTCTTCCCGCAGCCCCCACAGCACCGCGCCGCCGGCGGCGATGAAGACCAGCACGGTGGCCATGCCGGCGCGCTGGGAGTCGAACGCGGCGGCGGTGGCGGCGAAGACGGCGGGGCCGAGGAAGGCGGTGATGCGGCCGGACAGCGCGAACAGGCCGTACATCTCGGTCCGCTGCTCCGGCGGCGCGATGCGGCCCATCAGCGAGCGGCTCGCGGCCTGGGCCGGGCCCATGAACAGGCCGAGCGGCAGCGCCAAGATCCAGAACCAGAGCTTGCCCTCCACCACCAGAAGCGGCGCGCCGAAGACGATGAGCCCCGCCAGAGCCATCAGGATGGTGCGCTTCGCCCCGAACCAGTCGTCGAGCCAGGCGAAGGCGGCGGCGCCAAGCCCCGCGGTCACGTTCATGGCGATGCCGAACGCCATGATCTCCTCGAACGTCATGCCGAACGTGCCGGCGGCATAGACCCCGCCGAAGGCGAACAGCGTGTTCAGCCCGTCGATATAGAGCAGCCGCGCGATCAGGAACCGCGCGATGGTGCGGTAGCGGCGCACGTTGCGGAAGGTGGCGATCAGGTCCCGGACCCCCTCGCGCACCGCCGCCGCCGGGCCGATCCCGCGCGACGGCGCGTCCGGCGTGAGCAGGAACAGCGGCGCGCAGAACAGCGCGAACCAGCAGGCCGCCAGCGGCGCGGTGATGCGCACATGCTCCGCCGCCTCGCGGTCGAGCCCGAAAGGCGGAATGCCCGGCAGCACGAATACCGCCAGCGCGAGGCCGAGACAGGCGAGCCCGCCGAAATAGCCGGTGGCCCAGCCCCAGCCCGACAGGCGGCCGAGCCGGTCCGGCGGCGCCAGCGACGGCAGCATGGCGTTGTAGAACACCATGCCGATCTCGAACGCCGTGTTGGCGAGGGCGAACAGCACCAGCCCCCACAGCGCCCATCCCGGCTCGGGACGGACGAACCACAGCAGCGCGGTACAGAGGATGCAAAGCGCGCTGAACAGCCCGATCCACGGCTTGCGGCGCCCGGACCGGTCCGCGATGGCGCCGAGCACCGGGCTGAGCACCGCGATGGCGAAGCCCGAGGCGGCCAGCCCCCAGCCCCACATCGCGGTGCCGGTGGTGACGTCCGCGGCCACCGCCTTGGTGAAGTACGCGGCGAAGACGAAGGTGACGATGACCGTGGGAAAGGCGGAGTTCCCCCAGTCATAGAGGCACCAGGCGGCCAGCGCCCGCCGCGACGCGGGGGTGTCGGGGCGCGGGGGGGCGGCCTCGGCGGTCATGCGCGGAGCCTAGGCTATTTTCCGTCGGCGCGAAACGCGGTGCTATAATTCCATGCATCCCCCGCCACTACAGAGGTGAGCCGGATGAGCGATTACGACCTGGAACGGTTCTGCGTGGAATGCCGCGATGCGCTGAGCGCCGATTCCGGCGCGAAGGGGCGCGAGGCGGTGCGCCGCTGCGTGGAAAAGCTGCTGTCCAACCCCGCCTTCGTCGCCGCGCATGTGCCGGTGCCGCGAAAGAAGGGCAGGACGGTGCTGCATCGCGATGCCGAAACCGGCTTCTGCGTAATGGCGCACGGCACGCCCGAAGGCAACGGGGTGGGCCGTCCGCACGACCACGGCGCCTCCTGGGCGGTCTACGGCCAGGCGCATGGCGTGACCGAGATGACGGTATGGCGGCGCACCGACAGCGGCGAGGCATCAGGACGCGCCGAGATCGAGCCGGCGCAGACCTTCGCGCTGGAGCCCGGACGGGCGGCGCTGTTCGACACCGGCGTCATCCACAACACCGCCCATCCGCGCCCCGCCGCCTGGGTGCGCGTCACCGGGGCGGACCTGGACCGGATCGAGCGCCACCGCTACGACCCGGCGCGGAAGACGATGGAGCGGATGACGGCCGAGTAGCGGGGGCCCCGCGATCAGGTCATCGCCATCATGCGCAGCTCGCGCCCGGCGACGGTGAGCATGGAGACGTCGAGCGCCGGCGCTGTCTTGAGGTCCGAGATCACGCCGCGCGCGCGGGCCACGACATGGGCGTGGGTCTCCGCCCATGTATCGACCACCGCCGCGGCGATGTCGGCGCTGCCGGCAAGGTGCAGCACCTTTTCCGCCAGCGCGGCCTGACAGGCATACAGGTCGTCGATCAGCGTCGCCACCGCGCGGCGCTGCCACTGGTCGTTGACGGGCATGCGCTGCGCCGCGCCGCGCAGCCAGTCGAAATCGAACTGGGAGCCGATGGCGTAGTAAATCGCGCCGACCGCCTCCGGCGTATGGTTGCCGGCGGTCGAGATGCAGACGATGTCGCAGGCCGGCGTCAGCGCCTCCAGGTTGGCGATGCGCCGCGCCAGCGCCTCCGGCACCTTGTTGGCGGTATAGGTTTCCACCTTGCGCGCGCGCTGGGTCTTGAGCCAGGGCGACAGGATGTCGCCGAGCTTTTCCTCCAGCCGGGCGGCGCCGGGGGCGAAGGCCTTTATGACGTCGTCGATGCCGTGTCCGCGCGGGCCGTTGCCGATGAACCACAGCGTGCCGCGGCGGATCAGCCCGAGAATCTCCAGATGCATCTGGGTCTGCATCTCGGCGGGGACATTGTTGTCCAGCGCCTCGACCCCGGCCCACAGCCCGGCGATCCGATACACCTCGCGGCAGGCGAAATAGGCGCGCGCCGACATCGCCGGCGGTGCGCCCGTGCGCTCGCCCATATCGACGATGAAGCTCGGCCCCGTGCGGTTGACGATGGTGTTGGCGGCGTAGGTCGCGATGATCTCCCGCCGCAGCCGGTGCTCCGGAATCAGCGCGCCGAACTTCTTCTGCATCGGCTGCGGGAAGTAGAGCGGCAGCCCCCGCGCCAGATATTCGTCGTCCGGCACATCGCTGGCCATCAGTTCGTCGAACAGCACGTTCTTGGCGTAGGCCAGCAGCACCGACAGCTCGGGCCGCGTCAGCCCGCATCGCGCGGCGCGGCGCATGTCCAGCGTCTCGTCGTCGGGCAGGAACTCGACCGTGCGGTCGAGATCGCCTTCGCGCTCCAGCGTCCGCATGAAGCGCGCGTGCTCGTCCAGCATGGCGATGCTCTGGTGCTCTGCATGGGTCAGCGCCATCGACTGGCGGTAATTGTCCATCAGCACCAGCCGCGCGACTTCGTCCGTCATGTCCGACAGCATCCGGTCGCGCTGGGCGAGCGTCAGCTTCCTGCGTGCCCGAGCCTCGCCGAACAGGATCTTGATGTTGACCTCGTGGTCGGAGCAGCTCACCCCGGCGGAGTTGTCGATGAAATCGGTGTTGATGCGCCCGCCGGACAGCGCGTATTCGACGCGGCCGAGCTGGGTGCAGCCCAGATTGGCGCCTTCGCCGATGACGCGGGCGCGGACCTCCCTGCCGTCGAGCCGCAGGGCGTCGTTGGCGCGGTCGCCGACCTCCGGATGGCTTTCGTCCTCGGACTTGATGTAGGTGCCGATCCCGCCGAAGAAGAGCAGGTCCACCTTCGCCCGCAACACGGCGCGGATCAGCTCGTTCGGCGTCGCCTTTTCCTTGTCGAAATCCAGCAGCTTGCGGATCTGCGGTGACACCGCGATGGATTTTGCCGAACGCTCGAAGATGCCGCCGCCCTTCGAGATCAGCCTTGTGTCGTAATCCGCCCAGCTGGAGCGCGGCATGTTGAACAGCCGCCTGCGCTCCGCGAAGCTCTTTTTCGGATCGGGGTCCGGATCGATGAAGATGTGCATGTGGTTGAACGCGGCGACCAGCTTCGTGCACTCCGAATTCAGCATGCCGTTGCCGAACACGTCGCCCGCCATGTCGCCGACGCCGACGCAGGTGAAGGGCTCCGACTGCACGTCGGCGCCCATCTCGCGGAAATGGCGCTTCACCGATTCCCAGGCCCCGCGCGCGGTGATGCCCATCTGCTTGTGGTCGTATCCGGCCGAGCCGCCGGAGGCGAAGGCGTCGTCCAGCCAGAATCCGTAATCGCGCGCCATGCCGTTGGCGATGTCGGAAAAAGTGGCCGTGCCCTTGTCGGCCGCGACGACCAGGTAGGGGTCGTCGCCGTCGTGCCGCACCACGTTTTCCGGGGGAACCACCTGGCCGGCGACGATGTTGTCGGTGATGTCCAGCATCCCGCGCATCAGCGTCTTGTAGCACTCGATGCCTTCGGCCAGATGAGCCTCGCGGCTGCCGCCCGCCGGCGGCTGCTTGACGAAGAACCCGCCCTTCGCGCCGACCGGCACGATGATGGCGTTCTTGGTCATCTGCGACTTCATCAGCCCCAGGATTTCGGTGCGGAAATCCTCGCGCCGGTCGGACCAGCGGATGCCGCCCCGCGCCACCCGCCCGCCGCGCAGATGCACCGCGTCGACGCGCGGCGAGTGGACGAAAATCTCCACGCGCGGGCACGGCAAAGGCAGGTCCTCGATCGCGCGGCTGTCGACCTTGAACGAAAGATAGGGCTTCGGCACGCCGTCTTCCGCCGGCTGGTAGAAGTTGGTGCGCAGCATGGACCGGACGACGTTGGCGAAGCGCCGCAGGATGCGGTCGTCGTCGAGCGCGGCGACCGATTCGAGCGCGCTCTCGATGTGCCGGTCGAGACGCTTCGCCTGCGCCGCGGCCCGATCCTGTGCGGCGGGGTCGAACCGCGCCTCGAACAGCTCCACGATCATGCTGGCGATATGCGGATAGCGGCCCAGCGTCTCTTCCATATAGGCTTGGCTGAACGGGATCGCCGCCTGCAGCAGGAACTTGCAGCAGGCGCGCAGGATCACCACCTGGCGCCAGGACAGCCCGGCGCCGATCACCAGCCGGTTGAAGCCGTCGTTCTCCATCTCCGCCGACCAGATGCGACCGAAGGCTTCCTCGAAATTCACCTTCACCGCATCCATGTCGATGCGCGCGCCGGAGCGCAGCACCAGCCCGAAATCGTGGATATAGACACCTTCGTCGCGGCCGACGGGCGAGATGTGATGCGGCACCTCGTCGATCACCTTGAGCCCCAGGTTCTCGAGCATGGGCAGCACGTCGGACAGCGGCAGCGGATGCATGCGCGCATAGAGCTTCAGGCGTACCTCGCTGTCGCCGGCGCCGGCAGGCTTGTACAGGTTCCGGCCCACCTCGCCGTTTTCCAGCGCCTCCTCGACGCAGGCGACATCGAACACCGCCTCGCCCGAATCGAACCGTTCGCGATAGCCGGACGGGAATGCCTCGCCATGGACGCGGAACAGCGCCAGCCCCCTCGCCTCGCCATGCGCGGCGACCAGAGACTGGCCGAGATCCTCGCGCCAGTCGCGCCCCGCCTCGACCAGCGCCGCCTCGATCTCCGCCGTGGATTTCGGCTGCGGCCGGCCCGGCGTCGTCTTGACGACATAGTGCAGCCGCGCCAGCGGGCTGTCGCCGAGCTGGGTGTAGAACGCGTTGACCGTGCCGCCGAACCCGTCCTCGATGATGCGCTGCATCGTGCGGCGCAGCCGGCTGTCGTGCCGGTCGCGCGGCACGAACACGAAGCACGAGACATGCCGGCCGAACGGGTCGTGATGCACGAACAGCGCGATGCGCTGGCGTTCCTGAAGCTGCAGGATGCCGATGCTGGTGGCCAGCAGCTCGTCGACGCCGACCTGAAGCAGTTCGTCCCGCGGCAGGGTTTCCAGAATATGCAGCAGCGTCTTTCCGTCGTGGCTGGTCGGCGCCAGACCGGCGCGGTCGACGATCATCGCCACCTTGCGCCGCAGCATCGGAATCTCCGACACCTGCTGGAAATAGACGTCGGAGGTGAACAGCCCGGCGAACAGCCGCTCGCCGATCACCTGGCCGGCGCGGTCGAAACACTTGATGCCGATGGTGTCCAGGTGGACGGCGCGATGAACGGTGGAGCGCGTGTTGGCCTTGCTCACCATCAGGACGTGCTTGCGCTGCATGAACTCGGCGATGTCGGGCGGCAGCGCGCCGCCGTCCTTCAGCCTGTCGAACACGGTCGCTTCCTTGCGGCGCAGGATGCCGAGGCCGGTCTTCGGCACGATGGAAAGACGCGCCGCGCCGCGCCCTTCGCTCTTGAGGCGGTATTCGCGATAGCCGAGAAAGGTGAAGTGGTTGTCCTCGACCCAGCGCAGGAAGGACTTGGCCTCCGCGACCTCGTCGCCCGCCAGCGATGCGGGCACCTCTTCCAGCTCCGCTACGGCGGCGGTGATGCGTTCGCGCATGACGTGCCAGTCGCCCACGGCGACGCGCACGTCGTCGAGCACGGCGGCGAGCCGCTCGCCGAGGAGGGCCGGCGCGTCGGGGCCCGTCTGCTCGTTGATTTCCACATGCATCACCGACTCGGTGACGACATCGTCGCCGCGCTCGTCCTTGCCGCAGAATTCCAGCATCCGCCCGTTCGCGCCCCGCCGCAGCCGGACAACCGGATGGATGATGATGTGGACGGTCAGCCCCTCGGCGTTCAGCGCGGCGGTCACCGAGTCGACCAGGAACGGCATGTCGTCGTTGACGATCTGGACCGCGGTATGCGGCGAGTCCCAGCCCGCCTTGTCGGACGCCGGGTTGAAGATGCGAATCTTCGGCTTGCCCGGCTTGCGCGTCTGCATGTGCTGCCAGACCGAGAGCGCGCGGCCGAGCAGCACGTCTTCCGGAACGCCGACCAGGTCGGCCGCCGCGATGTTGGCGAAGAACTGCGAGACGAACTGCCCCGCATCGCGTTTCTTCGCGCCCCTGGCCTTCCGCCGTGCGCGGTCCGCAACCCTCCGGACGAGGGCCTGCTTGGCTTCTATGCTGGTGTCGAGCATTCCGATCCCCCTGCAGATCGCCGCCCGCAAATGTCACGGGCGCGTTACACGTTTACCGAATCTATACAAATTTATGGTTAACAGATTGGGGCGCCGCTAGATGTGACAACTCAGAAGACGAGGAGAAGAAGGGCATGCCGGACGGGGCTTCCATCGACAAACATGGCGTTGCAGGTTTTTTCAATCGCCTCCCCCCGCACGTCGTCGCGGGGCTGACGGCCGAGCAGCGGGCAGCGATCTCGGACGCGCTGTTCGCGAGCGGCCGGGCGCATCCGCCGGTGAATATCCGGCTCAGCATTCCGCTGCCCGGCTGGCGGGTCTATTTCGCCGTGCTCGCCGGCAAGGAACGGCGCAACGCGGCGCGGCGGCGCATGGACCGCGACCGCCATCCGCTGCACACCGCCGGCAACTTCATGTTCATCCTCGGCGGCGCGATGGGGTTCTACGTGCTGGTGCTGCTGGCCTTCCTGCTCAACTCGTCGGTTCTCAACTACTGATCCGCAGGCCGTCCGCGCGCGGCGGCGGGAGCTCTCTGCTATAAGCGGAGGCGATGCCCGCCCCCCTGCGCACGTCGCTGTCCCGTATCCTGCTCGCCGCCCTGTGGGCGGCGGCGATATTGCGCGTCTTCTGGCCGCACCCGGCGATCGACCGCGCCGGCGCGGCGGGGCTGGCGGCCTACGCCGCGCTGGCGCTGCTCGGCGCGCTCCAGTGGCAGCGGATGATCGACGGCCTCTCGGCGGCCACGCGTTCCTCTGGGTGCTCGTGGCGGTCTGCGCCGCCGCCGCCGTCCTGTGGGCCGACGCTCGGCGGCGGTTCCGCGGGAC
>WHUE01000125.1 GCA_009377375.1 Alphaproteobacteria bacterium
ATCGGCGCGGGGTCGGCGCTGGCCCGCGACGCGCGCGCCGCGCTGCTGGACCGCCGCCGCGGCCCGGCGCTGGTCGCCGTCTCTATGGTCGCCCACGTGCTCAACGTCGGCATCGTATATGCGTTGGCCGTCGGGCTCGGCATCGACATCCGGTTCGGCGACATGGTGGCGCTGGTGCCGCCGGTGATCCTGGTGTCGATGCTGCCGATCTCCTTCGGCGGCTGGGGCGTACGGGAGGGCGCGATGATCGCCGCGCTCGCCTATGCCGGCGTGCCCGCGGACGCGGCGCTGGCGCTGTCGGTGGCGTTCGGCGTGGCGATCCTGCTCTGCGCGCTGCCCGGCGCGCTGATCTGGTTCGTCACCGGCAACCGGCTGCGTGCGGTGGAACCATAGAGTCCGGTCCGCTTGCGCGGACTCGCGCCGGCCCGCCGGATAACATTTCAACCCCTCGCATTCTTTGCAAATGCCGCGCCCGCGCGGCACACTATGGTCTGATCCGCTTGCGCGGACTCGCACCGGCCCGCTCCCCCGCCCGGCCACCCATGAGGACACTGGCGTTGGGTGGCCGGGCGCGGGAGCGGGCCGGTGCAGCCTTTCTGGATCAGGGTCTATGCGCCGCCATGCCGGAATCGGAAGCCGTCCTGTTCGCCAACGAGGCCTTCTACCGGGCCTTCGCCGACCGTGACCTGAGCGCGATGGAGGCGCTGTGGTCGGAGGCCGCGCCGGTCAGCTGCATCCATCCGGGCTGGGCGCCGCTTTTCGGGCGCGACGACGTGCTGCGGAGCTGGGCCGCCATCATCGGCGCGCCGGGCGCGCCCGACATCGCCTGCCGCGGGGCCAGGGCGCGGATCTACGGCGATACCGCCTTCGTCGTCTGCTTCGAGCGGCTCGGGGACGACTACCTGATCGCCACGAACGTCTTCGTGCGCGAGGACCGTCTCTGGCGCATGGTCCATCACCAGTCCGGTCCCACGGCTGGCGACCCCGGCCCGGAGGATCGCGCGCCGCCGGCGATGAACTGAGCCGGCCGGAACAGCTAGGACTTGATTCCGAACAGCGACTTAATGCCGCGCAGCAGCGCGTTCCACAGCACGCGCATGCCCATCCCGCCGACCTGCACCGGCTTCGCCGGTTCGGGCCGGGGCGGCGGGGCGGGTTTCGCCGCCGGCTCTCCGCCGGGGGCGGGTCCGGCCGCAGGCGCCGCCGCCGCGCTCTCGGCCTGCGGCGCGATGATGCGGCTCTCCAGGCAGTCGGCAAACTGGCCGATGATCTGCTGGGCCAGGTCCTTGACCATGCCGACGCCGCGGCCGTACTGCGCCACCGCGCCGGAAAGCTGCAGGTTGGTGTGGATCAGCACGCGGGCCCCGGCGGGGTCCGGCTGCATCGAGAACGCGACGTCCGCCTGCGCGCCGCCGCGCCCGCGCGCGTCGTTGCCGCGCGCCTTGATGCGCGCGGTATGCGCCGCGGCATCCTTGTCCTCGAACGTGGCCTGGCCGGTGAAGGTCAGCGACACCGGCCCCAGCCGCACGCCGATCTTGCCCTTGTAGGTCCGGTCGTCGACGATCTCGGTCAGCTCCGCGCCCGGGACGCAGGGCACGATGCGCTCGATGTCCATCAGCAGGTCCCACGCCTCGTCCATGGGGACCGGCACGGTGAATTCATTGTCGAATTCCACGGCTACGCCTTTCCGTCAGATTGTATGTCTACAAACGATCTATAGGCCGAAACCTCCCGCCGGTTCAATGGCCGGCGGATCAGGCCGCCTCGCTTGCCCTGGCGTCGCGGACGATCTTCCACAGCCGCATCGGGGTCGCGGGCAGCGGCACGTCGGTCACGCCCAGCGGCGACAGCGCGTCGATCAGCGCCGCATGGACGCAGGGCAGCGCGCCGACGCAGCCGGCCTCGCCCGCGCCCTTGATGCCCAGCGGGTTGGTCGGCGACGGCACGCCCTGGCTGACCACCTCGATCGCGCACATGTCGTCGGCGCGCGGCATGCAGTAATCCATGAACGACGCGGCGACGAGCTGGCCGGATTCATGGTCGTAGGTCACGTCCTCGCAGATCGCCTGGCCGAGCCCCTGGCTGACCCCGCCGTGGATCTGGCCCTTCAGCAGCATCGGGTTGATCACCGTGCCGACGTCGTCGACCACCAGGTAGCTCTGGAACTCCACCTTGCCGGTCTCGGGGTCGATCTCGAGCTCGCAGATATGGGTGCCGTTGGGGAAGGTCGGCGCCTTCGGCTTGAACGCGGCATAGGCTGCCAGCGTCGGCTCGATCTCCGACGGCAGGGCCATCGGATTGTAGGCCGTCCTGGCCACGTCGAGGATGTTCACCGCCCGGTCGGTGCCGGCGACCGTGAAGCTGCCGTCCTCGAACGCGATGTCGGCCTCCGCGGCTTCCAGCATGTGGGCGGCGATGGTCTTGCCGCGGGCGATGATGCGCTCGCCCGCCAGCGCCAGCGCCGCGCCGCCGTTGCCGGCGGAGCGCGAGCCGAACGTGCCGCGGCCGTGCAGAACCACGTCGGTGTCGCCCTGCAGCAGGGTCATGTTCTCCAGCGGGATGCCGAGCTGCTCGTTGACGAGCTGCTTGAAGGTGACGTCGTGGCCCTGGCCCTGGTTCAGCGTGCCCATGACCAGCGTGCAGTGGCCCGACGGGTCGAAGCGGATCTCGGCGGTCTCCTCCATCGGTCCGGCGGCCTGCTCGATGGCGCAGGCGAGCCCGATGCCGCGCAGCCTGCCGCGCTTCGCGGCCTCGGCGCGGCGCGCCTCGAAGCCGGCCCAGTCGCCGAGCTCCACCGCCTTGTCGAGCACGGCCTCGAAATCGCCCGAGTCGTAGACGAAGACCAGCCCGGTCTTGTACGGCATGGCGGCGGCCGGGATCAGGTTGCGGCGGCGGATCTCCACCCGGTCGATGCCCATCTCGCGCGCGGCCCGGTCGATGGTCTTCTCGATGGCGAGGCTCGCCTCGGGGCGGCCGGCGCCGCGATAGGGGCCGGTCGGGTTGGTGTTGGTGAACACCGCCGTCACCTCGACGAAGATCGCCGGCGTGGTGTAGACGCCGGCCAGCCCGCCGAGGTTGTTGGTCGGCGAGTGCCCGCCCATCGATCCCATATAGGCGCCGACGCTGGCGACCGTGTTGACGCGGAAGGCGAGGAACTTGCCGTCCTTGTCCAGCGCCAGCTCGGCGGTGGTGACGTTGTCGCGGGCATGGTCGTCCGACATCAGCGATTCGGAGCGTTCCGCCGTCCAGCGCACCGGGCGCTCGAGCAGCCGCGACGCCCACAGCACCAGCACCTGGTCCTGATAGACGTCGCCCTTCATGCCGAACGCGCCGCCGACGTCGCCGGCGATGACCCGGATCTGCGATTCCGGCACCTTCAGCACGTTCGAGACGTTGGCGCGCAGCCCGTGGACGCTCTGGGTCGAGGCGTACAGCGTGTAGCGCCCGCTGCGGCGGTCGTAGTCGCCGAGCGAGACCCGGGGCTCCATCGCGTTGGCGGAGATGCGGTTGCAGAAATAATCGACCCTGGCGACGTGATCGGCCCTGGCGAAGGCGGCGTCGACCGCCGCCTTGTCGCCGAGCGGGAAGACGAAGGCCTCGTTGCTGGGGCAGTCGTCCCAGAGCTGCGGCGCGCCGGCGTCCAGCGCGCGGGCGGTATCGGTCAGCGCCGGCAGGATCTCGTACTCGACCTCCACCAGCTCCGCGGCGTCCTTCGCCTGGTCCATCGATTCGGCGACGATGAAGGCGACGTAGTCGCCGACCATCCGCACCCTGTCGCTGACCAGCCCCCTGCGCGGGCCCTGGTGCATCGGCGAGCCGTCGCGGTGGTTGCGCTGGACGATCACGGGGAAGTCGCCGAAGCCGCCCGCGTCCCAGTCCCTGCCGGTCAGCACGGTCAGCACGCCGGGGGCGGCCTCGGCCGCCGCCGTGTCCATGCGCGCGATCCTCGCATGGGCGTGCGGGCTGCGCAGGACGTATCCGAAAGCCTGGTTCGGCAGCGTCATGTCGTCGGCGTAGTTGCCGCCGCCGCGCAGCAGCCGCGGGTCTTCGGTCCGCGGCACGGGTTGCCCGATACCAAACTCGCCCATCGCGTGCTCTCCTCAGTCCTGTCGTGTGTGATGTGGATGATTGTCCGAACCGGCTCGTCGGATACCCGATCCCCGCTGTCCGCGCAACCGGGATGGCGCCCACGGGCGCGTCGGGAACGGAAACGGGCGGCCCGATGGGCCGCCCGGAGGTGTCGGGGAAGCGTAGTGACTAAACGATTGTTTTCGGCCGGGTCATCCCTTGGGCTTCGGCCCGCGGAACGCCTTGTGGCAGCTGCCGCAGGCCTTGCTGACATCCGCCGCAGCGGTCTTCAGCGCCTCGTCGTCGCCGGCCATGGCAACCTTGTCGGCCGCGGCCTTCAGCGCCGCGCCGGCCTTCTCGAACTCGGCGCGCTTGGCCCAGATCTCGGGCTTGGCCCGCGTCTTGCCCTTCATCTCGGCGTTCGACGTCCCCGTGGGGAACAGGGTCACGAACTTCGCGGCGTTGGCGGACACCTTCTTCGCGGCGGCCTTGACGGCTTCGGGCTTGCCCTTGCCGGTCTTGCCATAGGCGGTGATCGCCTTGTTCGCCTTGGAGATGTCCTTCATCAGCGCGACGCGCTGCTCGATCGGATCGCCCTTCATCTGCGCGACAGATACGTTCATCGCACCGGCGAGCACGAGCCCGGCCGCGATGCCCGTCAGAAGACCGGCTCCCATCCATCCCTTCATGATGCATTCCTCCTGGAATCTCTTTTGCGGACCGCCGGACAGGCGCGCCCTAACTGCGTAAACACGTGCCCCGGACGATTATTCCGGGCCGGCGGAAATTTCCGCGCGGCGCGTCAGGAACGCGGCCTGTCGCCGGCGGCGATGTGCCGGGTCTGCTCGAAGACCAGCCGGGCGAGCTGCAGCAGCCTCTCGCGCGGCAGCGGCGCGACGATGGCGTAGGCCAGCGCGCCGTCGATCCAGTAGAACGCTGCCGCGCCCTTTTCGTCGGCGAAGCGGAAGGCGGTCTCCGGCACGTCGCGGCGCTGGCGGACATAGAGCGTGACGCGCTGCTTTTCCGCGTTCTCGTACATGTACTGCGCGGCCGGCCCGCCCTCGTCGGCGACCAGCCTGCCGCCATAGAGCGTGAAACCGCCCGCGGTCAGCGCGGGCGGTGTGAACTTGCGGCCCAGCCTGGCCGACAGCCAGCGCACCAGATGGGCCTCCTCCTTGGCAGCCTCCACCTCCACCGCGTGGCGGCGCTCGCGGGTGAAGACGACATGGGCGCTGACGGCCTGGTGGACGAACCGGCTCCCGTCCGCAGCGGCGCTCGCCGAAAACCCGCCCCCCAAGCGGTCGTGGGCGAACCATCCGGCCCCCGCCCCGGCGACGAAAAGCGCAAGGGCGGCCGCCGCGCGCAGCCAGGGGGCCGTTGCCCGCCGCGGCCGCGCCCGGACCGCTGCGGCAATGTCCGGCGGCACCGGCTCGGCCAGCACCGGATCGAACGCGGCGTGCAGCGCCTCGCTCTGGACGCGCCAGGCAGCGACCGCGGCGGCGGCGTCCGGGTTTGCGGCCAGATACGCCTCGACCTCGGCGCGCGTCGCCGCATCCATCTCGCCATCGAGATAGGCGTGCAGATCGTCTTCGGTGAAGGCCCTTGACGCGGCCATGTCTAACTCCGTCCGGACGGCTCCTCGCCGCCCTTGTGTTGTTCGTCGTCCATAAGGGCGCGCAGCCTGGCGCGGCCGCGCGCGAGCCGGGACATTACGGTACCGATGGCGACATCGGTGGCCTGGGCGGCCTCCGCATAGGTCAGCCCTTCCAGCGCCACCAGCAGGATCGCCTCACGCTGCTCGGCCGGCAGCCTGTCCAGCGCGTGCTGGAGATCCCGGACCTCCAGCCCCTGGCCCTGAACCGGCTCGGCGGTGTGCCTGCGTTCGGCCTCCGGCCCCATCGGCGCCCTGTCCAGGGCGCGCCCCTCGCGCCGGACCGTGTTGACGTAGAGCCCGTGCATGATGGTGAACAGCCAGGCGCGCAGATTAGTCCCTGTGGTGTAAAGATGCAGGCGGGACAGGGCGCGCTCCACGCAGTCCTGCACCAGGTCGTCCGCGGCGGCGGGGTTCTTCATCAGCGCCCGCGCATAGCGCCGCAGCCGCGGAATCTCCCCTGCGATGGCCTCCCGGTCCGTCACGCGATCCCCTGCTCTTCGCCGCCCGGCGGCCTGCCTGCGCATCTCCTCGACCCGCCCCGGGCTGGGGAGGGTGGGACAGATGCTGCCTGCGCCGCCGCCACTCGCCATCTTCGATGACCTTCTTCGCGCGGGGACGGATCATACACGAAAAAGGCGCGCGGCGCGCCGGCAAAGGGGTGGACGCGCCGGGTTCAGCCCGCGCGCGTCCGCGCCGCGCGGATGGCGGCCCAGACGCGCTGGGGCGTGGCCGGCATCTCGACATGGTCGATGCCGAGCGGCTGCAGCGCGTTGACCACGGCGTTGATCGTGGCGGGCAGGGCGCCGGTCGGGCCGGATTCGCCGCCGCCCTTGGCCCCGACCGGGTTGGAGCCGGTCGGCACCGGCGCGCTGACGATGTCCATGAAGCACAGATCGGCGGCGCGCGGCATGCAGTAATCCATCAGCGAGCCGGTGACGAGCTGGCCGCTGTCGCGGTCGAACGCCACGTCCTCCATCAGCGCCTGGCCGATGCCCTGGGCGATGCCGCCATGCATCTGCGCCTTCAGCAGCATCGGGTTGATGACCGTGCCGACATCGTCGACGCAGACGAAGTTGACGATCTCGGTCACCCCCGTCTCGGGGTCGATCTCCACCTCGCAGACCTGCACCCCGGTCGGCCAGTTCCAGTAGCTGGGCGCGAACACGCCGCGCTCGTCCAGACCGGGCTCGATGTCGGGCGGCAGCGCGCCGGGCTCGTGCGCGGCCTTCGCGACCTGCCAGATATCGATCCGCCGGTCGGTGCCGGCCACGGCGAACGTCCCGTCGGCGAAGGCGATGTCGTCCTCGGCGGCCTCCAGCAGATGGGCGGCGATGCGCGTCGCCTTGGCCCGGATCTTCTCGGCGGCCAGCAGGCAGGCGGACCCGCCGATCGACATGGAGCGCGAATTGAACGTGCCCCGGCCGTAGGACACCAGATCGGTGTCGCCCTGGACGAAGCCGATGCGGCCGGGCTCGATCCCCAGCCGGTCGCAGACGATCTGCTTGAACACCGTCTCGTGGCCCTGGCCGTGGCTGATCGTGCCCATGATCAGCGTCGCCGCCCCGGACGGATCGAAGCGCAGGTCGCAGGTCTCGATATTCGGGGTCGACGTCTTCTTGACCGTGTTGGACAGCCCGATGCCGCGCAGCCGTCCGCGCCCGGCGGCCTCGGCGCGCCGCGATTCGAACCCGTCCCAGTCGGCGGCCTTCAGCGCCTTGTCCATGTTGCCGGGGAAGTCGCCGCAATCGTAGGTGTAGCCGAGCGCGTTGGTCCACGGCATCTGGTCCGGGGTGACGTAGTTGAGGGCGCGCAGCTTCACCGCGTCCATCCCCAGCTCCCGCGCCGCGATGTCGATGATGCGTTCGGTGATATACGCCGCCTCGGGCGCGCCGGAACCGCGATAGGGGTTGGTC
The DNA here is from genome assembly GCA_009377375.1 of Alphaproteobacteria bacterium. Classification (GTDB taxonomy): domain Bacteria; phylum Pseudomonadota; class Alphaproteobacteria; order MPNO01; family UBA2964; genus WHUE01. Next base: position 7,636 of record WHUE01000125.1, read on the forward strand.
GGGTTGGTGTTGGTGAACACGCCGGTG
>WHUE01000126.1 GCA_009377375.1 Alphaproteobacteria bacterium
CCCGGCTCCAGCTGGTCGCCGTTCATCGCGAGGCACATGGAGCAGCCCGGCTCGCGCCATTCGAACCCGGCCTCGGTGAAGATCCTGTCGAGCCCCTCCTCCTCCGCCTGGCGCTTGACCAGGCCGGAGCCCGGCACCACCAGCGCGCGCACGGTCGGGGACACCTTGCGCCCCTTGGCCACCGCGGCCGCGGCGCGCAGATCCTCGATGCGCGAGTTGGTGCAGGAGCCGATGAACACCTTGTCCACCTTGATCTCCGTCATCGGCGTGCCGCCGGCGAGGCCCATGTATTCCAGCGCGCTTTCGATCGCCAGGCGGCGGTCGGGGTCGGATTCGTCCGCCGGATCGGGCACGCGGCCGGTGATCGCGATCTCGTCCTGCGGGCTGGTGCCCCAGGTGACCTGCGGCGCGATCTCGGAGACGTCGAGCGTGACCTCGGTGTCGTAGAACGCGTCCTCATCCGAAGGCAGCGTCTTCCAGAACGCCACGGCCTGTTCCCACTGCGCCCCCTTGGGGCAGTAGGCGCGGCCCTTCAGGTACTCGAAGGTCTTCTCGTCGGGCGCGACCAGCCCGGCGCGGGCGCCGGCCTCGATCGACATGTTGCAGACCGTCATGCGGCCTTCCACTGACAGGCCGCGGATCGCCTCGCCCGCATATTCGATCACGTGGCCGGTGCCGCCCGCCGTGCCGATCTTGCCGATGATGGCCAGGATCAGGTCCTTCGCGGTGCAGCCGAAGGGCATCGCGCCGTTGACGGTGATGCGCATGTTCTTCGCCGGGCGCTGGATCAGCGTCTGGGTCGCCAGCACGTGCTCGACCTCCGACGTGCCGATGCCGAAGGCCAGCGCACCGAACGCGCCGTGCGTCGCCGTGTGGGAATCGCCGCAGACGATGGTCAGACCGGGCTGGGTGAAGCCCTGTTCCGGGCCGATCACGTGGACGATGCCCTGGCGGATGTCGTTGACCTCGAAATAGGGCAGGCCGAACTCCTCCGCGTTCTTCTTCAGCACCTCGAGCTGGATGCGGGATTCCTCGTTGTCGATCTCCTCGATCCCGCCGCGGCCGGGTGTGGTCGGCACGTTGTGGTCCGGCACGCAGATATTGGCTTCCGGCCGGCGCGCGCGGCGCCCGGCGTCGCGCAGCCCGTCGAAGGCCTGGGCGCTGGTGATCTCGTGGATGAGCTGACGGTCGATATAGAGCAGGCAGGTTCCGTCCTCCTGCACATCCACCAGATGGCTGTCCCAGATCTTGTCGAACAGGGTGCGGGGCTTGCTCATGGGAAACCCATTATCTCCAGCGATTGCGTTTCTGTGGTTGCGGCGGAGAATAGCCGCGCACGCCGTGCTGGAAAAGGGGAAACCGCCCCTTTTTGCCCGCGCGCCACGCGCCGCCGCTGCCCGTTATATGGCGCGGAACCGCGCCCGGGGAACCCCCGATCCCCGATCCGCCGCGCCGCGTCACGGAAACGGGCCCGGCGTCGCCGCCGGGCCCGGACCTGTCCGCGGCGCCGAAAGCGGCGCGCTATTCCTTCGTCTGCTCCGGCGCGGAGACGGCGACGTCCTCCACCGCGGCCTCGGCGGCGTTGGCGGCCGCCGTGTCGGCGGCGGTGACGCCGAGGCGGGCGGTCACTTTCTCGGCGATGCGGGCCTTCTTGCCGCGCAGGCCGCGCAGGTAGTAGAGCTTGGCCCGGCGCACGGCGCCGCGGCGCACCACCTCGATCTTGTCGACGCGGGGCGAGTAGAGCGGGAACACGCGCTCCACCCCCTCGCCGTAGGAGATCTTGCGCACGGTGAAGGACGAGTTCACGCCGGCGTTGCGGCGCGCGATGCAGACGCCCTCGAAGACCTGGATGCGCTCGCGCGTGCCCTCGACCACCTTCACGTGGACGCGCAGCGTGTCGCCCGCGCCGAATTCCGGCGGCGTGCCGCCCGAGGTGAGCTTCGCGATCTGGTCCTGCTCGATCCGTTCAATCGTGTTCATCGTCCCGTTCCTTCAGTGCTTCGCGGCATCGAGGCGGCGGGCCCACAGGTCCGGACGCCTCTCGCGCGTGATCCTCTCGGCGGCGGCCTGCCGCCATGCCCGTATCTTCTCGTGATGCCCGCTGAGCAGCGTTTCCGGCACCGTGCGCCCGTCCCAGGTCTCCGGGCGGGTGTATTGGGGATATTCCAGCAATCCCCGCTCGAAACTCTCCTCGGCCAGCGAATCCTGCTTGCCGATCACCCCGGGCAGAAGCCGCACGCAGGCGTCGATGAGCACCATCGCCGCCGGCTCGCCGCCCGAAAGCACGAAATCGCCGAGGCTCACCTGCTCGACCGCGCGCGCTTCCAGCACCCGTTCGTCCACCCCCTCGAACCGGCCGCAGAGCAGCGCGATCGAGGGCACCGAAGCCAGCTCTCGCACCAGCGCCTGGTCCAGCCGCCGGCCGCGGGGCGTCAGGTAAATCCGGCGCACAACGGGTTCCGCCGCCGCGAGCGCCGCATCCACCACGTCGGGACGCATGACCATGCCCGGGCCGCCGCCGAACGGGGCGTCGTCCACGGAGGCGTGTTTATCGCGCGCAAAAGCACGGATGTCCACAGTTTCCAGCGCCCATACGCCCGATTCCAGCGCCCTGCCGGCCAGGGAGACGCCGAGCGGGCCGGGGAACATCTCCGGGAAGATGGTCAGGACCTTCGCGGTCCAGGCGGGGGGGGCGTTCATGCGCCGGTCTCCCCGTCCGTCCCGTCGGGCCCGTCCTTGTCCGCCGCCTCCAGCAGACCCGGCGGAGGATCGACCGTGAGCCGGCCGGCGGCGAGGTCGATCTCCGGCACGATGGCGCGGGTGAACGGCACGAAGACGGTCCCGCCCGTCGTGCGCTTCACCTCCAGCATGTCGCCGGCGCCGAAATCCTGCACCGCTATCACCTCTCCCAGCGCCGACCCGTCCGCCAGCACCGCCGCCAGCCCGACCAGGTCGTCGTGATAGAACTCGTCCGTCTCCGTTTCCGGCAGGAGCGCACGGGGGATATAGAGCTCCACCCCCTTCAGCGCCTCCGCCGCGTCGCGGTCCGTCACCCCGTCGATCAGGGCGAGCACCGCGCCCTTCGACAGCCGCTGCGGCCGCAGCGTGAAGCTGCGCGCGCCCGCCTCGTCCGAGAGCGGGCCGTAGGCGGCGACATCCAGCGGCTCGGCGGTGTAGCTGTGAACCCGCACCCCGCCCTGGAGCCCCCAGGCCCCGGCGATCCGCCCCAGGCAGACCCGCCGGCCGGCCCCGTCGCCCACCGCGCGCGGCCTCCGGGCAGGCCGGCCCTACTCTGCCTTCGTCTCCTCTTCCGCCGGGGTCTGCTCGGCGGGCGCTTCCTCGGCCGCAGGCTCCTCGGCCGCAGGCTCCTCGGCCGCAGGCTCCTCGACCGCAGGCTCCTCGGCCGGCGCGGCAGCGGCAGCCGCTTCCGCGGCGGCGGCGGCGGCAGCGGCCTCGTCGGCGGCCTTCTTCGCCGCTTCCGCTTCCCTCATGCGCTCCAGCGTCTTGGCGCGCGGCTTGTTCTTCTTGGTCTGCTCCGGGATCGCCGGCCTGGGCAGCACGTCGACGGCGGCCAGGAACCGCGCCACGCGGTCGGACGGGCGCGCGCCCAGCCCGAGCCAATGCTGGATCCGGTCCATCTTGAACGCCACGCGCGCGGCGCTGCCCTTGGGCAGCATCGGGTCGTAGGTGCCGACGCGCTCGATGAAACGGCCGTCGCGCGGGTAGCGCGAATCCGCGACCACGATGCGGTAATACGGACGCTTCTTCGCCCCGCCCCGGGACATTCTGATTGTCAGTGCCATGTCGCTTCGACCTTTCTGTCCTGAAACCTGTCTTAAATCGTGAAAAACCGCCTGCGGGGCCGCCTCAGAAGGGGCCGCGCCCGCCCATTCCTCCGCCCGGCGGCATCAGCCCGGGCATGCCGGACCGCATCAGGCCCTTCTTGCCCATCTTGCCCATCTTTTTCATCATGCGGCTCATCTCCTGATGCTGCTTGATGAGCCGGTTGACCTCCTGCACCGTGGTGCCGGAGCCGGTGGCGATGCGCCGCCGGCGCGAACCGTTGAAGACCTTGGGGTTGTGGCGCTCGGCGGGGGTCATCGACAGGATGATCGCTTCCTGCCGGGCCAGCATCCTGTCGTCCATGTTGTGCGCGGCCATCTGGTTCTTGATCTTGCCGACGCCGGGCAGCAACCCCATGATTCCGCCCATCCCGCCCATCTTGCGGATCTGGCGAAGCTGCTGGGCGAAATCGTCGAAATCGAACTGGCCCTTCTGGATCCTGGCGGCGAGCTTCTCCGCCTCCTCCTCCTCGACCGTCTCCGCCGCCCGCTCCACCAGGCTGACGACGTCGCCCATGCCGAGGATGCGCGACGCGATGCGCTCCGGGTGGAACGGCTCCAGCGCGTCGATGCGCTCGCCGGTGCCCATCAGCTTGATCGGACAGCCGGTGACGGCGCGCACGCTGAGCGCCGCGCCGCCGCGCCCGTCGCCATCGACGCGGGTCAGCACCACGCCGGTGACATGCACCTTTTCATGGAACGCCTCGGCGGCGCGCACCGCGTCCTGGCCGGTCAGCGCGTCGGCGACGAACAGCGTCTCCACCGGCCGGACCGCGTCGCGGACGGCGGCCGCTTCCTTCATCAGCTCCTCGTCGATATGCAGCCGGCCGGCGGTGTCCAGCAGCACGACGTCGTAGCCTTCCCTGCGCCCGACATCCATCGCGCGCGCAGCTATCATCTGCGGCGTTTCCAGCGGCACGATGGGCAGGGTCGCGATGCCCGCCTGCTCGCCCAGCGTCCTGAGCTGCTGCTGCGCCGCCGGGCGGCGCACGTCGAGCGAGGCCATCAGCGCCTTCTTGCGCAGCTTGTCGCGCAGATGGACGGCGATCTTGGCGGTCGAGGTGGTCTTGCCGGAGCCCTGGAGCCCGACCATCATGATCGCGGCCGGCGGCGCGGCGGCGAGGTTGAGCCCGGATTCGTCCGCGCCCAGCATCTCCACCAGGTGGTCGTGGACCACCTTGATCACCATCTGGCCGGGGGTGACGGAGCGGATGACCTCCTCGCCCACCGCGCGCGCGCGCACGGCCTCGATGAAGTCCTTCACCACCGGCAGCGCGACGTCGGCTTCCAGCAGCGCCACGCGGATCTCGCGCAGCGCCTCGTCCACGTCCGACGCCGACAGCGCACCGCGCCGCTTCAGCCGGTCGAAGACCTCACCCAGACGTCCCGTCAGCGTATCGAACACGCGAACCTCAGAACCTCAAATGCGCCGGCTGTCGCCGGCCCCTGATCCATGCCCGGCCTTAGCCGGGTTGGCAAAACGCAGATCGCGCCGGCGCGCGACACTCGCGGACCGGCGGACACCCTCGGGCGCTCAAGACCTAACTGGCTTGGGCGAGCGGAAGATAAGCGGGATGGCGGCGGCGGTCAAGCGCCGCTGCCGCATCTTGCCAGCGCCGGCGCAGAGGCAGATGATTTGGCGGGTTCAGGACTGTCATGCCACGGCATCATTCTACGATCACGAGGAGACACGACATGAAACCGGTTCCGCGCAACCTCTCCGCCTTTCTCGCCGGCGCCCTGCTGGCGGGCACCGTCCTCGCCGCACCGGCGGCGGCGAAATCCACGGTCGTCGTCGGGGTGACCGAGACGATCTCCAGCCACAACCCGCACGGCGACAGCATCTCGATGGGTTACGGGATCTGGTGCCAGGTTTACGGGTGCCTCGGCGTCTACGACTTCAGGACCGGCGACTATGTCGGCATGCTGGCGGAACGCTGGGAGGTGGACAAGGAGGACCCCAATATCTGGACCTTCCACCTGCGCAAGGGGCTGAAGCGCCACGGCGACGGCAAGGAGCTGACCGCCGAGGACGTGGTCCACTCCATCAACCGCAGCGCGAAAGACCCGCAGACGCGCCAGACGCAGAACGTCAAGCACATCAAATCGGCGAGCGCCGTCGACAGGCACACGGTGAAGATCGTCACCAAGGAGCCGACCGCGCCGCTGCTCGAGTTCATCTTCGACCGCGTCATGATCACGTCGAAGGACCTGTTCGACAAGCACGGCGCGAAGACGGCGGACCGGAAGTACCCGCTGGGCTGGGGGCCCTACAAGCTCAAGGAAATCCAGATCGGCCAGCGCATCGTGCTGGAGAAGGACCCGTCGAACCGCTGGGCGAAGCCGGAAAACCCCGACGTGCTGATCTTCAACGTCATGCGCGAGCCGGAGCAGCGGGTCACAGCCCTGCTCAACGGCGAGATCCATGTCGCGCAGTTCATCCCGCCGCATCTGGGCGGCCGCATCGAGAAGGCGTCGAACACCGACCTCGTCCCCACCAGCTCGGTCGAGCTGATGTTCCTGGCGATGAGCCCGAAGCAGAAGCCTTTCGACAACCGGCTCGCCCGCAAGGCCGTCTGCCACGCGATCGACCGCGACGCGATCATCAAGGCCATTCTCAAGGGCCAGGCCGACCGGCTGGACGCGCCCATCGGCGAGGGCCAGTACGGCTACAGCGCGGAAGCCGCCGCGAAGATGAAGGTGGAGTACGATCCGCAGAAGGCGCGGAAGCTGCTCGAGGAGGCCGGGCTGGTCGGCGCCGAGATCGCGCTGGAAACCCCGGTCGGGCGCTACGTCAACGACAAGCAGGTCACAGAGGCGATGATCCCGATGCTGAACGCGGCCGGCTTCAAGGCGTCGCTGAAGACGCCCGAATGGCCGACGCTCTGGGCCAATGTCCAGAAGGGCAAGGTGCCGTTCTACTACATGGGGCGCGGATCGGTGGTCGACCCGTCCCCGGCCTTCGCCCAGTATTTCGAGACCGGCGGCTCCCCCCGCATCGGCTTTTCCAGCCCCGAGGTCGACGCGCTGCTGCAGAAGGAGCGCGCCACCTTCGATCCGGAGGAGCGCAAGAAGGTCCTGAACCAGGCCTTCGCGAAGATCGTCGAGGAACAGCCGGCCTGCTTCCTGTGGAAGCACACGCTGCTCTACGGCGTGGCGAAGAGCCTCGACTACACGCCGACCCCCACCGGCCGGGTCTGGGGCGTCGACATGGCGGTGAAATAGCCGCGCGTAACACGGGCCGGCCGGGCGCGGATCGCCGCCCGGCCGGCGCGCAGCCATTCGGACAAGGAGACAGGATCATGGCGTCGAAGGACGAGTTCGAGAACCATTGCTGGGTCGACGCGGTCAAGCCCGAGGACCTGCTGACCTACGCCCCCTATGCCCGCGAGACCTTCGTCGGCGACAATCCCGCGCTGCTGGTCATCGACCTCTACAACCTGGTCTACAAGGGCGGGCGGAAATACCCGCACGAGCTGGAGCCGGACTTCCCCAACAGCTGCGGCATCTACGCCCATGACGCGATCGAGCCGACGCAGAGGCTGATCGCCGGCTGCCGCGCCGCCGGGCTGCAGATCTTCTACGTGACGGCCCAGTTCAACCCGCACCGCGTGGATTCGACCCGCCGCGTGCACCTGCCGATGGTCGCGGAGGACTGCGAGATCCACGACGCCTTCGCGCCCCGGCCGGAGGACATCGTCTTCCGCAAGGAGCGGCCCAGCGCCTTCTTCGGGACGCCGCTGATCGCCCATCTGAACCAGCGCCGGATCGACAGCCTGATCGTCTGCGGCGAGAGCACCTCCG
>WHUE01000127.1:0-304 GCA_009377375.1 Alphaproteobacteria bacterium
AGGCGAAGCAGTTCCGTTTCCAGACGTCCGCGCGTCCGGTCGAGCCGCCGAGCTTGAGGACGTTTCTCTCGAACTCGTAATCGTCGGACGGGTAGCCGGCGTCGCCGGGCCTCGGAACCTCCAGCATCTCGCAGAGCTCGAGGAAGTGCTGCTGCGACGCGGCGCGCTCGGTGCGCTCGTTGTGGCGCCATCTCTCGATGAATTCTTCCGGCGTCATTGCTGGCCGCGTAGCCCTCTCCCCAAAACAGGGCGATTGAACGCGACAACCAACGCGATTGCAACCGAAGGCCCGGGCCGTCCGCCC
>WHUE01000127.1:314-7477 GCA_009377375.1 Alphaproteobacteria bacterium
TTTAACCGGACAGCAGGGCGTCGGCCGACCGACGCCTATTTCTGCCGCGCCTTGCGGGCGGCGTATTTGGCGTCGCGGGCGGCCTTGCGTTCGGCCTCGTCGGCGATCTTGCGCGCGGCGGCCTCCGCGGCCGCGGCTTCGCGGGCTTCCTGTTCGGCTTTCCGGTCCAGCGCGCGCGCGGCTTCGGCGGCGGCCTTCTCCTCGGCCTTGCGGGCGGCGTCGGCCTGCCGGGCGACCTTGCGTTCGGCGGCGCGGACCTCGCGCGCCTCGGCGGCGGCGCGGCGCGCGGCCTGGCGTTCGGCGAAGTCCGGGTCGTTGGCGGGCGCCTTCGCGCGCGCCTTTTCAAGCCGGTCCTGCCTCGCCTTCGCCGAGGCGCGCTGGCGGTCGGCGAAGTTCGGCTCGTGGTTCTTCATCTCACTCAACCTCTGTCGATATGCTCGGCGGCGGGCTGCGGCGTCGCTCTCGCGACGCTGCCGCCGTGGCGCCAGTCAAAAAAAGGGCGGCCCGTCCGACCGCCGCATCGTGTTTCTGTCTTCCCGGAACCGCGTTCGGGGCGGCTCGCCGTCGGGGCCGGCGCGGCGGTGTCGCCCCGCAGGAAAACGGCGGCACCATACGCCGTGCCGCCGCCGGCTGCAAATCTTTCGGGGGTTCAGGCGGGCCTGCGGCGCCGGGCGAAGCCGAGACCGGCGAGCCCCGCCCCCAGCAGGGCGAGGGTGCCGGCTTCCGGGACCTCCGCCGTGTTGAACTGGAGGTTGTCGAGCAGCAGCGCGGCGCCGTGCGAAATCTCGATCCGGTCGAACGCGCTGCCGGTGAACCCGAACACGCCCCACGCGCTCGTCGACGGGAGCGAAAAGGTTTCCACCAGCGCTGCGCCGAGATACGAGGAGACGGTGAGCGTCGCGGTGTTGAACGCGAGCTCGAACGCCGCGTCCGACATGATCGTGTCGAAGCTCATCGAAACGAGGCTGTTGAATCCGGCGGTGTTGCCGCCGGGAAAATTCGAGATATCGGGCTTGGCGCCGCTCGGCGGTGTGTTCACGCACTCCGGGCAGCCGTTGTAATAGAAGCCCGAGAACGCGACCCCCAGCCCGGCGAACTGGCCGGTGAGCGGCGTGTTGTTGGCCAGCGCGATCTCGCTGAAATCGATCGCGTTCGTCGGCGCGGCCAGCCCCACCCCCGCCGCGATCACCGGCGCGGCGCTCGCCGGCGCGGGCTGGAGCGCGGCCAGGCCGGACAGGAGGGCGGCCGCGGCAACTGCAATCAATCCGGATTTCATCGTTTCGGCTCATGTGTCGGGGCGTGGGGCCGGGATATCCGGGCCATGCCGCCCCACCCCATGCAAACGCCGTGCCAGTTATCTTTTTCGGGCGTTTTCAATATGTTGGAGGCCGGCGGGAAAAGAAAATCCCCGTGTATGTAAAATCCACCGACACCGGATCGCCGCGCCGGCTGCGCACAGGAAAACGGCCCCGCCATAGACGGGGCCGCTTCCGCGCGGGGCGGTCAGCCCGCCGTCACTTGGGCGGCCACTGGCCGATCTCCTTGTAGAATTTGATCGCGCCGGGATGGTACTCGGCGTCGAACTTGAAGGTCATGCCCTTGGGGTCGAAGCTGTTCAGCGCCTTGGTGATCTTGACCAGCTCCGGCTTGCTGCCGTGCAGCATCTTCACGATGTTGTAGGCCGTCTCGTCCGGCATCTTGTCGTTGGCGGTGAGGAAGGCGAGGAACGCCATCGTCGCGGTCGATTCCTTGATGCCGGTCAGGTGCGGCGCGGGGTTCAGGGTCATCGGGCGCGACGGCACCACCGCCGACATGCGGGCGAGCGCGTCCGCATCGGTGTTGATCGGGATGAAGCGCACCCCGCCGCGGCTGCGCATCTTGATGTTGGCCTTCTGGATCGCGGCGATGCCGACGGCGGTCGCCGCCGCCTCCACCTTGTCCTCGCCGAGCACGTCGACGCCCTTGAACACGTTGGGCACCGGATAGCCCTTCACGTCGGACGGCTTCATGCCGCCATTGGCGAGGATCGCCTCCTGCAGATCGTTGATCGTGGTCTGGCTGGTGAAGGCGGTCGGGATGCGCTTGCCCTTCACGTCCTCCAGCTTTTTGATCGGCGAATCCTCCGGCACCAGGAAGGCGAAGGGCAGCGCGAACATCACGTTGAGCGCGCGCAAATTGGACTGCGGCCGGCCCTCGAACGCGCCCTCGCCCTTCCGCGCCTTCACCGAGTCGCTGACATTCACCAGCCCCATCTGGACCTCGTGGCTGCCGATCAGCGGGATATAGGTCGACGAGCCGGAGAACGGCTGCACCCGCGCCTTGATCTCCAGCTTCTCGTTCATCAGCTTGGCGACGGCGGCGCCCACGCGATAGTAGAGCGATCCCTGCGGGTTGGTCGCGATGCCGACGGTCTGCGCCGCCGCGGGCAGCGCGAACCCCGCCGCAACAGCCGCAAGGGCCAGGTTTTTCGCGAGTTTCATGACATGTCTCCCTGTTGTCCGGCGCAGAGCGCCGCAATGTCCGGGGCCCTTCCCCGATGCCCCCGGCGCGGGCCCGCTTCCGCCGGGGCGCCCTGATCATCCGGCGCGCGTCACGCCCGGCCTTCCCTGCCGGCGCACGATCGCGGCCTGCCAGAGGAGCAGAGCCGTGCCCGCGGCGATCGCGCCGGCGATCGGCAGCACGGCGATCTCGGCGGTGAACATCAGCGCCGAAAAGGACCCCAGCCCCGCCGCCGCCAGGACGAGGCGGGCGGCCGCGGCGAGCTTCGCGCCGAAGAAGCCGACCACGGCGACGGAGACGAAATAGACCCCGGCGACGCTGGCGACCGCCGCCTCCAGAATACGGGCCGCGCTGCCGTCGAGCAGCAGCGCCGGCGCGGCGATGAAGGCGAAGGGCACGACATAGGCGAGCCAGCCGAGCGACATCGACGCCCAGCCGGTCTGCCACGGCCCGCCGCGCGAGATGGTCGAGGCGGCGAAGGCCGCCATCGCGATCGGCGGGGTGATCATCGACATCATGCCGAAATAGAAGATGAACATGTGCGCCGCCAGCGGCTTGACGCCGCTCTCCACGATGGCGGGCGCGACCAGCGTGGCCAGCAGGATGTAGACCCCGATGGTCGGCATCCCCATGCCGAGCACGATGCACACCCCGGCCGCGACCAGCAGCAGCACCCACAGATTGCCGCCGCCGAGATCGACCAGGAACAGCGTCAGCGCGAAGCCGAGCCCGGTGACGTTGAGCACGCCGATGACGAACCCCGCCCCGCCCAGGATCATCACCAGCTCGATCACCACCCGGCCGGCCTTGCAGGCGGCGCCCACGATCTCGCGCGGGCCCAGCCGGCTGCCGCCATAGCCGCGCAACCCGCCGGCGACGACGATGGCGGCGCAGCCGTAGAGCGCCGCGACTTCCGGGTCGAGCTGCATCTCGAACAGGGCGTAGAGCAGCACCGCGAAGGGCAGCAGGAAGTGCCAGCCGCGGCGGAACACGTCGCGCGCCTCCGGCAGCGCCTCGCCGAGCACCGCGATGCGGTCGCGCGCCGCCAGCAGGTCCACCTGCACGAACACCGCGAAGTAGTAGAGCAGCGACGGCAGCACCGCGGCGATCATCACGTCGACATAGGAGATCTGGAGCAGCTCCGCCATCAGGAAGGCGGACGCGCCCATGATCGGCGGCATCAGCTGGCCGCCGGTGGAGGCCACCGCCTCGATCGCGCCGGCCTGCACCGCCGAATAGCCGGACTGCCGCATCAGCGGGATGGTGATGACCCCGGTCGAGACCACGTTGGACACCGCCGTGCCCGAGATCGAGCCGAACAGGGCGGAGGCGACCACCGAGATCTTGGCCGCGCCGCCGCGCCGCCGCCCCATCAGCGCCATCGCGATGTCGGTGAAGAACGCGCCCCCGCCGGAGGCGAACAGCAGCTGGCCCATCAGGATGAACGCCACGACGATGGTCGCGCCCACCTTCATCGGCGTGCCCAGCAGCGCGTTGGTGTCGAGCGCCAGGTAGACGACCAGGTTGTCCCAGTCGATGGACCGGCCCTGCAGCGCCCCCGGTATCGCGCCGGCGAACAGCGCGTAGGCGGTGAAGACGACGACCACGACGAACAGCGCCGGCCCGGCCGCGCGGCGCAGCCCTTCGAGGAACAGCAGCGTCACGATCATGCCGATGGCCACCGTCTCCGGCGTGCGCTGCGACACGTCGACCAGCAGCCGTTCGTAGGACAGCGCGACATGGAGCATCACCGCCAGCCCGGCGAACGCCGCTGCCGCGTCGTACCACGGGACGCGGTCGCGCGCGGCACCGGCGCGCGCCGGCAGGGTCAGGAAGGCGACGCAGAGCCCGAGCCCGGCGACCGCGGCCAGCATCTGCTCGATGAACACCGCGATGTCCAGCCGGGAGGGAATCTCCAGCACCCAGACGATGGCGATGACGGTGAGAAGCCCGGCGCAGAGCGCCGGGACCCGGTGAAGAAGCAGTCCCTTCGGCGCGTCCTCCGGCGCCGGGCCCGTCTCGGCCATGGCTTCGCTCCCTCCCGTTCGGCCGGTTCCGGCCCTTCCGGCCCTGAGGAGGCCGGTGCGCGCTTCATGCGTCCGGAAACTCTACGTGGCTCGGCCCCGCTTGAAAAGCGCCCTGTTCAGGAGGCCCGCCGCTGCCGCCGCGCCTGGGCGAACCGGGCGAGGCCGAGCAGCACGGCGTTGGCCAGCGCGCGGTCGGGGGCGCCGGTGGACTTGCAGTCGAGCTCCGCCTGGTTCAGCGCGGCGATGGCGCGGCCGAGCGCGGCGGGCGGCCACAGCCGGGCCTGGGCGGCGAAGGCGTCCGTGCTGCGGAAGAACACCGGCGGGCGCAGCCCCTTCATCGCCGCGGCGGGCGGCGCGCCCTCGGCGACCTGGCCGGAGACGAAATGCAGGCGCTGCACATGGCGGGCGACGGCGCGCAGCACCTGCACCGCGGCGGCGCCCTCCTGGAACGACCGGTCGGCCAGCCGGGCGGCGCGGGCCACGTCGCCGCCGCCGACCGCGAAGGCGAGGTCGTCCAGCGTCATCGCGGTGGAATCGCCGACGCAGGCGGCCGCGTCCTCCATCGTCACCGTCTCATTGCCGGCGGCGTAGAGCGCCAGCTTCTCCAGCTCCGACCGGCTGACCATGCGGTCGGAGCCGAGACTGGCGCAGAGGAACGCGGTCGCGTCGGCGTCCGCCTTCAGCCCGTGCGCGCCCAGCACCTCGCGCACCAGCCCGGCCAGCGCGCCGCCGTCATCGGCGTAGCAGGGCAGCGCGGCGGCATCCGCCGCGTCCTCGAACAGCTTGCGCAGCTTCGAGCGCGGCGGCAGCGATCCGGCCTCCACCACCACCAGCGCCTCGCCCGTCGCGGCCAGCATGTTGGCGCAGGACTCGGCCGCCGCGTCGGTGGCGTCGCGGACCCGCACCGCGCGGCGCCCGCCGACCAGCGACAGCGCCGCGGCCTCGTCCGCCAGCAGGGCATGGTCGTCGCGGATCTGCGCCCCCGTCAGCTCGACCACGCGAAAAGGATCGGCGACGTCGTCCACCGCCGAGGCGACCAGCCGCCCCGCGCGCTCGCGCACCAGCCCGCTGTCGGGGCCGTAGACCAGGACGGCGCGGATCGCGGCAGGCGGGGACGCCGCGAACCGGTCGGCGCTGCCCGCGGGGACCTTCATCGGCGCCCGCGCCCGGTTTCGGTATCGGGCTCGATGACGGGCGGGGGCCTCCGGAACGCGCCGGGGGTTTGCAGCGCCGCGGCGATGCGCAGCCGGATTTCCTCCGCGATCGAGCGCAGGCCGCGCTCGCGCGCGTCGTCCTCCGCCGCCAGCGTGGCGTAGTCGGAGATCAGCCGGTTGTAGCTGTTGATCGACGACGCGAAGCCGCGATGCGTCAGCTCCTCCTTCCCGCCGATATAGGTGAGCTGGAAGCGCGCGTTGAGCGACAGGTTGGCGCGGGTCGCGGATTCGTCCCGGCGCACCGCCAGCTCGGACACGCTTTCGCTGACCGTGACCACCAGCCTGTAGTCCGGGCGCGACGGCTCGCCCTCGGGGGTCAGCCGGTCGATCAGCAGGTTGCGCAGCCGCTGGCCGGTGCGGTCGGGGACGCGGACGATCTCGATCCTGGCGAGCTGCCGCGCCGATGCGCCGCCCGCGTCGCCGTAGAGCGGGCGGAACCCGCATCCGGCCGGCCCCGCCACCGCGGCGGCGAGCAGCAGGAGGCACGCGTACCGGTGGCACGACGCGGCGGATGTCGCGCGATATCTAAGTATGGACGACATTGATGATCCGGTTGGGCACGAAGACGATCCTGGCGATGGTCTTGCCTTCCAGCGCGGCGGCGACCATCGGCTCGGCCAGCGCCGCGGCCTCGGCGTCCTGCCGCGCGGCGTCGCGGGGCAGCTCGATGGTGGCGCGCAGCTTGCCGCGCACCTGCACGGCGACGGTCACGGTGTCCTCCACCAGCAGCGCCGGATCGGCCTCCGGCCAGGTCTCGCCGGTCAGCATGGTCGCGTGGCCCAGCTCGCGCCACAGCTCCTCCGCCAGATGCGGCATCATCGGGCCGATCAGCCGGACCGTCGCCTCCAGCGTCTCGCGGCGCACCCAGCCTGCGGCCGCCCCGCCGTCCTTCATCTCGCCCAGCCCGTTGACCAGCTCGTGGATGCGGGCGACGGCGCGGTTGAAATGGAACCGCTCCAGGTCTTCCGTCACCCCGGCGATCGTCTGGTGGCACTGGCGGCGGACGGCGCCGGGCGCGCCCTCGTCCACGCCGTCGGGCCGGCCTGCGCCGGGCGGGGCGAGGCGCGCGCCGTCGACCATGCGCCACAGCCGGTTGACGAAGCGCCACGCGCCGGAGACGCCGGATTCGGTCCATTCCAGGTCGCGCTCGGGCGGGTGTCGGACAGCATGAACCAGCGCGCGGTGTCGGCGCAGTAGGTCTCGATGATGTCCTCCGGGTCGATCACGTTCTTCTTCGACTTGGACATCTTCTCGGACCGGCCGACGGTGACGGGCCGTCCCGTCCTCGCATGGACCGGCGCGCCGTCCTCGCCGGGCTTAGCTGCTGGGCAGACATGGCATTGGGCCCCCGAGCGCAATGTCCCGGGGGCCCAACAGCCAGCTATCCGACGATCACTGCTGCACAGGCAGCGGGAGGCCGGCG
>WHUE01000128.1 GCA_009377375.1 Alphaproteobacteria bacterium
TAGCTGCGCCAGCTCGACCCGGCTTTCCCACTCCGCATCGTTGACACGGTCCTTCAGCGACGGCACGTCGGGCGTCGGAAAGGCGTGAATGCTCATGCGGATTCCTCGGTGACTTCCCTGGGAGCCGCCCTTGTGCCGGGCGTTGCGGGTGTGGAAGGCCCCAAACTACGCTTGGGTATGGAGCCCCGTCAACGGCGGCCCGACGATTTTCGCGCCGGCCGGAGCCCCGCTCCCGCTTGCAAGGAAAAAGAATTAGAGTCATTCCTACTTTCAATGGAACGCCATGCATCCGGAGGCCGGCGTGGGGCGAACCGAACGATACAAACAAACGGCGGAACAGGAGGCTCGGACATGCCAGAAAAGACATCTGTGATCAAATCGAAGTTCATTTCCCACGGCACGTTGGGGTCCACCGATCTCGATGCCACCCGGAAGTTCTACGAGGAATTCCTGGGCCTGGAAGTCGCCCGCACCAGCAAGATCTCAATGATGGTCCGCCTCGGCGGGGAACACGTCTATGCGGTGGTCCAGAAGCGCCATGTCGACAAGATGCCCCGGGTGAACCACAACGGCATCGACGTCAACAACGACGCGGAGGTCGACCAGGCCTACCAGGCCTGCCTCGACCAGGCGGAAAAATGGGGCCTGACCGGAATCACCAAGCCGGTGCAGCAGCATGGCACCTACAGCTTCCACTTCACGGACGGCGACGGCAACGCCTGGGAAATCCTGAGCAATCCCAGGGGCGGCTACACCTGGATCTTCGAACAGGGCGATCTGGAAGGGCGCGGCCACTGGGACAAGAACTTCCGCGACCAACTCGTGAAGGCGGAGGCCGGCGGCTCCTGACGAGATCGCCTTCGCACACATCCGGTCGGGCAAAGGACGCCGGGCCATCGTTTCTCCGAACAGGGAGGATTTCTTAACAAATCGGCTTCTGGCCGCTGCTGCGGCCGTGTCCATTGCAGCCTTTGCGGGACCGACCGCCCGGCGACAGCTTCCGACTTTTACGCCAACAAGACGCTCAAGATCATCCATGCGGGCGGGGCGCAAGGTTCCTACGCCATCTACACCCGCATCTTCGCCCAGCATTTCGTGAATCACGTGCCCGGAAAGCCCACCTCCGTGGCCGATTTCATGTCGGGCGCGGGTGGACTAAAGGCACACAACTACGTCTACAACGCGGCGCCGAAGGACGGCACGGTGCTGCTGATGCCGGTGCCGGGCATCGCCACCGCCACGATCCTGTTCGGGGACAAGGCGCGGCTCGATCCGGCGAAGTTCAACTGGATCGGCCACATAACCCGGCTGCAGAGCGCTATAGGCGTGTGGAAGAACGGTCCGGCCACCACCATCGAGCAGGCGCGGAAGGTGGAGCTGGTGCTCGGCTCCACGGGCAAGAGCTCAGAGTTCACGCTCGTACCGCAGCTGATGAACTCGCTGATCGGCACCAAATTCAAGATCATCACAGGCTACAAGGGAATCGGCGCGGTCAGCCTAGCCATGGAGACCGGCGAGCTGCACGGGCGCGGCGGCGGCATGACCGCCTGGCACATGCTGAAGCCGGACTGGTTCCAGCCGGAAAACCGGATCGCCTTCCTCGCCCAGCTCGGGCTGAGCCGCCATCCCTGGATTCCGGACGTGCCGCTGGTGCAGGAGTTCGCCGGCAACGAGGAGGACCGCAAGGTGATCGAGCTGGCCGCCCGCGGCACCATCCTCTCCCGCGCCGTCGCCGCCCCGCCGGGCGTTCCGGATGTGCGCGTGGCGGAGCTTCGCGCCGCCTTCACGGCGACGATGAAGGATCCGGAGTACCTGGAACAGATGAAGAAGCGCAAGCTGTTGATGATCGAGCCGATGAGCTGGCAGGAGATCGACGCCTTCATCGCCGAGACGCTGGCCACGCCGGAACCGATCAAGAAGCGCTTCCTCGAGCTGATGGACGTCAGGGGCTGACCGCCGCAAGGCAAGGCCCCGGGCATGGAACCCCGCCCCTTCCGGGCGGGGTTTCCTTTTAGGCGTCCAGGACTTGCGGATCGCACGTCTCCGTGACATTTCATTAGGAGCAGCGGGCCTTCGCCCGTTTCGCGTCATCAGGGAGTCCACACAAATGCGATCCAGAACCTTCGCCCTCGGCGCCGTCGGCGCCGCGATGTCGGGCCTTGCCGTCTCGGCGCCCGCCCTCGCGGACCCCGTCGCCGACTTCTACAAGAACAACGCCATCACGGTGATCCTGCCCATCGGACCGGGCGGCACGTACGATTTCTATGGCCGCCTTGGCGCGGCCATCATGGAAAAGCACCTGCCCGGAAAGCCCAAGGTCATCACGCAGCTGATGACCGGAGCCGGCGGCGCCAAGGCCAGCAACTACATGGCCTCGGTCGCGCCGAAGAACGGCACCTTCCTCGTCAGCCTTCATGCCAGCGCGCCGCAGAACCAGGTGCTCGGCGTCACCGGCATTCGCTACGACCTCGGCAAGTTCCTGATGGTCGGCCAGTTTCTGCCGCTCAACTCCTCGCTGACCGTCTGGAAAGCGACCTCCCCCGCCCACACCATCCAGGACGCAATGCAGAAGGAAGTCATCCTGGGCTCCACCGGCAAGGGATCGTACCAGTACCAGCTGCCCGCGCTGCTCAACGTCATGACCGGCACCAAGTTCAAGATCGTGCTCGGGTACAAGAGCGTCAGCGAGGAGAACCTCGCCATGGAGCAGGGTGAGATTCACGGCCGTGGGGGCACGACGGTGAGCTGGGCGATCACCCAGCCGGCCTGGGTGAAGGAGGACAAGATCGCCCATCTGGTCCAGGTCGGCACCAAGCGCGCCCGCGGCTTCGAAAATGTGCCGCTGGCGACCGAACTGGTGAAGACCGAGGCGGACAGGCAGGCGCTCAACCTCGTTTCCGGCGGCGCGCTGATGGGCCGGTCGCTCGCGTCCACCCCGGGTGTTCCGGCGGACCGCGCGAAGGCGCTGCGCGCGGCGTTCGACAAGGGCATCCGGGATCCGGAAATCCTCGCCAAGGCGAAGGAGTGGAAGCTCGACGTCGATCCCGCATCGGGCGAGGAACTCCAGAAGGTGGTCGCAGGCATCCTGTCCACGCCGCCGGCGGTGGTGGAGAAGGTCAAGCAGCTTCTCGACATCAAGAAGAAATGACGTCGCGCGCATCCCGATGCCGGCGCAGTATCGCCGGCATCGGACGTTGAGGCGAAGGGCGCCACTCCTCATCATGAACTGATCCCGGCTCGACGCCCGAAACAACGGGCCCGGCGCGTTTCCGCGCCGGGCCCGTTTGCTATGGGGGCGCAAACCGCTAGATTGCGGCAAAAGAGACATACAGGGAGAGATTGCCATGCCCGACAGCTATCCTGCCGCCCCCGGCTTCGAATCCGAGAGCCCCATCAACCTGCCGTCGAACCAGCCCGTCGCCGAGTTCGGCTCGGACCTTGTGGCGGAGCTGATCGGCCGGCTCGGCCACGACTACATATTCCTCACACCCGGCTCCAGCTTCCGCGGCGTCCATGACAGCCTGGTCAATCACACGCGGAACCACAAGCCGCAGATCATCCTGGTCGCGCACGAGGAGATGGCCGTCGCCATGGCGCAGGGCTATTGCAAGGCCACCGGCCGGCCGGCGATGTGCTTCCTGCACGACCTGGTGGGCGTGCAGCATGCGAGCATGGCGTTCTACAACGCGATGGCCGACCGCATGCCTGTGGTGGTG
Source organism: Alphaproteobacteria bacterium (assembly GCA_009377375.1). Taxonomy (GTDB): domain Bacteria; phylum Pseudomonadota; class Alphaproteobacteria; order MPNO01; family UBA2964; genus WHUE01. The sequence goes on from WHUE01000128.1 coordinate 3,717, forward strand.
CTCGGCGGCTCCGGTCCGGCCGACCCGTCTCACCGGCGCAAGACCGATTGGGTGCATACCGCGAACTCCCAGTGCGACATCGTGCGCGACGTCACCAAGTGGACGGATGAGCCGGCGACGCTCCAGGCCACGCTGGATTCCATCGCCCGGGCGCAGCGGATCGCCACCTCCGCCCCCTGCTCGCCCACCTATGTCTCGGTCGACGCCAAGATTCAGGAGGACGCGATTCCCGGCGGCGCGGCGCTGCCCGACGTCGCCCTGCCGCGCTATCGCCCTGCCCCGCCCATCGCCGCGCCGCAGGAGCAGGTGGAGGCCGCGGTCGATGTGCTGACGGAGGCCGACTGGCCGGTCGTGTTCGGCGGGCGCATCGGCTACCGCGAAGAATCCACGCAGCCGATGATCGAGCTGGTCGAGACCGTCGGCGCCGCCTACCAGGATGGCCACGACACGGTCTGCCTGCCGACGCGGCATCCGCAGAACCTGAACGCCAGCTTCGGCCGCACCAGGGCCGAGGGCGAGTACCGCAAGATGCTGCTGGAGAAGACCGACGCCGTGTTCTGCGTCGACTGCCTCGACGTCTCCAACAACATCGGCGCCTATGAGGGCGCGCGGGGTGCCGGCGTCGCCGTCGGCGAGAAGGCGAAGAAGGTCGTCGACCTGTCGCTCAACGATTTCGCGGTCGAGCACTGGACCAATCTCGGCGGGCCCCTGCCGCCGGTCGACGTGCAGCTCCAGGCCGACAACCTGTATGGCGTCAACCAGGTGCTCGAGAGCCTGCGCCGCCGGGCGGAAGGCAGCCCAGCCTGGGTGAAGCGCGCCGCCGAGCGCCGCGAGGAGATCGGGAAGATGCACACGGCGCTGCGCGAACGGCAGCGCGAAGCCATGAAGGCGAAGTGGGACAACAGCCCCATCTACCTGCCGCGCATGACCGCCGAGCTGTACGAGGCGGTGAAGGACAAGGACTGGCTGCTGGCCGCGCGCAACAACCGCGCCTGGTACGAGGGCATCTGGGAGTTCGACCGCGCCGGACGGTTCATGTCCAACTCCATCGGCGGCGGCATCGGATACGGGGCGGCCGGCGTCATCGGCTCCGCGCTGGCCGGGCGCGACCGGGGCAAGTTCACCGTCGCCATCATCGGCGACGGCGATTTCACCATGGGCCCGGCGGCGCTCTGGACCGCGGCGCATTACCGGATCCCGATCCTGATCGTGCTGCACAACAACACCTCGTTCGGCAATGACGAGGAACACCAGATCTCCCTCGCCCGCCGCCGCGAGCGGCCAGTGGAGAACGCCTGGATCGGGCAGCGCATGGTCGGGCCGGAGCCCGATTACTGCCAGGTCGCCCGCGGATACGGCGCCTTCGCCGAGGAGGCCGTGCGCGATCCGCGTGACCTGAAGGGCGCGTTCCGCCGCGCGGTCGAGGCCGTCTCCGGTGGCGCTGTGGCGCTGGTCGACGTGCATACCGGGCTGAACTGAAGGCTGCTGCGGCTGTTGATTTTCGTCGGCGACACGATCACTGTCCGGGAACGCACCGGAGACAAGCCGGGCACAGCACAGGGAGCTTCAGCCATGCAGACACGACTCGCAGTCCGCGCGTCGGCCATCGCCGCCGCCGCGCTCGCCGTCGGCGCGCCGGCGGTTCTCGCCGACAGCGTCGCGGATTTCTACAAGGGCAAGCAGATCACGCTGGTCATCCCGGCCGGGCCGGGCGGGTCCTACGGACTCTACGGACAGCTCGGCAAGGCGGCGTTGGAGAAGTTCCTGCCCGGCAAGCCCACCGTCGTGATGCAGTTCATGCCGGGTTCGGGCGGCGCAAAGGCGACGAACTACATCGCCACAGCCGCCGCCCAGGACGGCTCCGTCCTCCTTTACAACGCCGAGGGCGCGGCGTCCCAGACCCAGCTCTTCAAGCCAGCCGCCATCCGCTACGACATGGCGAAGTTCAAGTACATCGGACAGTACGCCCCGGCCCCCGCCATCATCTCGGTCTGGGCCAACGCCCCGGCGACCAGCATCGAAGGCGCGAAGAAGGCCGAGGTCGTGCTCGGCGCCACCGGCAAGGGATCGCAGCAGTACCAGGTGCCCGCGCTGCTCAACGCGCTGATCGGCACGAAGTTCAAGGTCATCACCGGCTACAAGGGCTCGCGCGGCCTGTTCCATGCGATCGAGAACAAGGAAGTGCATGGCGGGCTTGCCTCCACCGTGAGCTGGAGCACCATCCGTCCGGAATGGGTGCCGCAGGCCATGGTGGTGCCGATCTTCCAGACCGGCGGCAAGGCGGCGAAGGGCTTCGAGAAGGTGCCGCTGGTCGAGGACGTGAGCGCCGATCCGGTGGTGCGCCAGATGCTGCGCGTGACGACCAGCGCCGCCGTCATGGGCCGCAGCATGGCGGCGCCGCCCGGCATCCCCGCCGACCGGCTCGCCGCGATCCGCGCGGCCTTCAGGCAGGGCATGGAAGACGCGGAGGTCAGCAAGCTGGCGGCAAAGCTCAAGCTGCCCATCGACTACACCAGCGGCGAGAATCTGGAAAAGCAGGTCCGGGAAATCCTGGCGACTCCCAAGCCGGTGGTCGAGAAGCTGAAAACGATCCTCAGCATCAAGGGCTGACCGGCGCCGGTATCCGGACCGGCCGGCGGAAAAACCGCCGGCCGGCAGTCCGGGCCCTTCATATCCCGCCGATCCGGCGTATACTGCGCCCGTGTGCAGCGTATCCTGGCTCCCCTCCTTCCTGGTCCTCAGCTTCGTTGGCGCGGCGCTGCTGCTGGCGCTCGTCGCGCGCAAGCTGCATGATCACCTGCTGGTCCCGCCGCCGCCGCCGCCGCGCGGCCCGTTTGCGATCCTGTTCCGGCGCAAGTACCACATCAAGCCGGGCCAGTTCCTGAAACCGGCCCAGCATTTCGACGCCGGCGGCCAGGGCTGGGCGCGGCTGTTCCAGCGCCTCGGCGCGCTGACGCTGGGGCTGTTCATCGCGGTCGTCTACCTGATGCACAGCTGCAACAAGCTGCTGGTGCAGTTCGGCGGATAGCCTCCCGCTGACGCACAGTTGATTTCCCCGCGAGCGCCCGGCTGCCGGCGGATGCGCGGGCCGCGCAGTGGCGCCTCGGGGGCGGCATCGACTGGGACGTCGCCGCCGCCCTCCGCGAGGTATGGCGCGAGACCGTCGGCGGGCTCGCCGCCGATCGCGGTCTCGCCCGCCATCTCGTGCACAGCTTCGCCGCCGAGCGGTGCCCGCGTTCTGGAACAAATGGGCCTGTCCGCGTATTGACATCGCCGCCTAACGCACCAGACTCCATACTATGGGACGGCGTCGGCGCGGAGGCAGGATTCCTGCCCACCCGGCGGGCGGTGTGGACCCGAACCGGTCCCCGCCGCGGGCAGACGCAGACGGCGCCGGCCGTATGTTGGACCAGAACAGGAGGGTGCGCGCGCATGGAACCACCTGGCATATCATCGGGGCCCTGCTGCATGCAGGGCCCGCGGCTGGAAGGTCCGACGCAGATGGCCATCGCCTTTCCGCCGATCCGAAAATCGAGAGACTGATATCTGCGCGGCGTAACACCCGCGCATGAATGAGAGCCGGGTTCAGACCCGGTATCCCGAAAGGGCGAAGCCCCGCCGCGCATTGCGCCGGCGGGGCTTCCGTATGCAGTCTGAATGCAGTCTTGCGATCCCTCACAACCGGGATCGAGCAAAATCCGCGGCTACTTCTTCGGCTTCTCCGGCACGTTCTCGTCGACGTCG
>WHUE01000129.1 GCA_009377375.1 Alphaproteobacteria bacterium
CGCTGCGCCCGCTGCGAATCCCGGCGGGTCCTTCGACGGCGAGGTGCTCACCGTGCGCATCCCGATGACATTCCGCCGCCAGGGCGGGCGGAAGACGATCGTCGCGCCCGACGAGGCCATGCCCTGGGCCGCGGCGCCGCCGAAGCCGGATGACACCATCATCCGGGCCCTGGCCCGGGCGCATCGGTGGCGGCGGATGCTGGAGCACGGCAAATACGCGACGCTGGGGGAGATCTCGAAGGCGGAGAAGGTCAACGCATCCTATCTGAGCCGGGTGATGCGGCTCAGCCTGCTGGCCCCCGACGTGGTCGAGGCGATCCTCGACGGGCGGCTGCGGGAAGGGATCCAGCTGACCGACCTGCTAGAGCCCCTGCCGATGGGGTGGGAGGAGCAGCGGGAGAGGCTGCTGCGCCCCGATGATCATCCAGTTGTGCCGACTAGGTGAAGGCCGTAGTTCTGTAAAAAATGGCAACGGCACTTAACGAGCGCCCGTGCGATAACGGCTAGCGGCGGCGAAACCACCAATACATCGGATTTGTGTTGGACTCCGCCAGGCCGAACCTTTCCGACGGGTTATTGCCGGACGTCACGATCGCATGGACGTCGGACAGGACACTGGCCTTGTCCGCAATATAGGCGTGACGAGCACTGAAAAAACTCGTGTCGACAAGGGATGCGTCAATTGAGTCGATACCCTCCACTAGCAGAATGCCGTCACTACCAATTCCGCCAGCGCGCGCTACACCGTCGTTGAAATTGCTCGCCCATGACAACGCCCCGTCGTTTTGCGAAGCATACAGCGTCACTCGTCCGGACAGCCGCTTTATCAGATCCGCGTTCTGCAAAAACAGACCGCGATCAATCTCCGGTGCTCCGAAGATGCTATTTTTCAGCTTGGCCAAGCCTGCGCCTAGAGCCAGCTCCCTAAGAGCGTAAACGATGACGCGAGAACCCATACTATGGCTGATGACCTCGATGCTCCCTACCTCGTCAGCATCCGCCAACATCTTTAGCGCTTCTTTTGCTAACGGCACCGAATAAAGGACGTCGTCCAAATCTCTCCAGTAGGCTGACTCAACCCCCTCGGTGGGCCAGGTGAAGGTAATGGCCGGACCTTTGAACTTTATGTCCTCGGCTATCGAAGCGATCCGACGCACGGCATCCTCGAAGCTGTTGTTGTATCCATGGACGAATAGCAACACCTGGCCGCTGCTGCAGCTTTCGGCAACAGTCCGAACCCTTTGCAGAAAGCTGTCTTTACCTGACGCGAACGTGACGTTCCGCCATCTGAAATAGCGCCGGCTTTCATTCCCGATCGGCCGAGCATGGTCAAACTCGAAAGTGGCCGAGCCGAAGTACAGCCTTTCGGCGCGCTCAGAGCCAAGCACAAACCGCCCATCCGCGTCGTTCTCCTTATTTCGATTGGAGATGAAGTACACCTCTCGTGGACTGCCGTTCGAGGGGCAGGTCGCGTTGGCGTTGCTCCACGCCACCATAGGCACTTGGCTTGTTGTGACCATCCTCAATCGTCCTGTCGGCCGTGCGCCAACAGTAAGAGCCGCCACGTTGACCACGTCCCTCTGGACGCCCGGATGGCTCTTCAAAAAATCTTCTGCAGCAATACTTCGTGCTTCTTCACCACCGGCTTCCCAGGCCGTCGGCAGTGCCATGCCGCGTTCAGCAAAAAACATTTTGGCGTTACGTTCCCGGTCGAACGCTACTTTCAGAGCTGCCTCGCCGGCGTCTGCGACTATTCCTCCGAGCTCGAACTTCTCCCTCTCGGAAAGCCCGTGCCAGAATTTGCTGCTTGCCGCTACGATCCGAACAGCGGGTCGAACAGGCGCTCCCGACGGAGGCGCCACGTTCGACAACTCGGTTGCCATCTCGAGGGAGACTTCAGCTGCGTCAGCATTGCCCCGTTCTAGGCCTGCATAGACCTCGTGGCTTCTAACGGAGACTGGCGTCGCTCCCAGAGCTCTTATGGCGTTAGCGGTTCCTGGATAGCCTGTGTGCAGGACCTTATGGTCGAGACACCCGTGCAGTTTGACGTATTGAACCGGCTCCGAAAATTTCTGCATTCGCTCTTCAATCGGTTCCGCATCCTTAACGAACGGCACAAGATCCTGAACCGCGAGTGCTTTATTGTCATCGTAGGCTTGCTCAACCAGTAGATCGTAGTTAGTCGTTGCGATCAGTCGCCACTGAAACTCGGAGACGAGGCGGTGCGCCCTGGCAGGAGCGAACGGCTGCAAAGTCTGGCGGATGTACTCATAGACCAGCGAGGTCCCTCCACTGGACGCGATCGCCATCTCTGACACGCCAGCCAGGCGGCGGTTCGGCATCTCTTTGCCGAAGAACTTCTTCGCGACAAGGTCTCCTAGACTATCCCCATCGGGCGGACGATTCCCATCCTTGTCCCGAGCCTCGAGGGAAGCTCCTGCCCCGAGAAACAGCACACCTCTTCGACCCTTCATCGCCTCGATGAGAGGCGATGGCAGGTTTGGGACTTCCACCATGTTCGCTTTCTCCCCCCTTTGCCAACAACATACAGTTGCCCCGCTAGCAACGAAAGCTCTTCACCTGCCTTTGTTAGAGCAGTCAGTCTCTGCTCGCCTTCTCCTCCTCCCGGGTCAGTAAAGAAATCCGTTGTCAGCCCAAATTGCCACAGGGAGAGAGATTCAAAACTTGGGCGGCCGATCATGCTGGACAGCCGCGGACTCGTTCACCTACAGATCCCGTACTCCCGCCGTCCTGGTAAACGGCTGCAGAGAAAATAGGGCCGCAGAGAACGATGTAGTCGCTCTCGGGAGTGTGCGCCGGTAAAGAGCCAACGCCTGATGGGGCGCGTTTCCTCGCCCTGCGCACAGGTCTATTGGCGCGAGAGAAACTCTGGGAAAGGAATTGGCGGAGGGAGAGGAACCGGGTTCAAACCTTCTCCACGCTGCCGCTTCGCGAAGATCCGCCGGGCAAACCGGCCTGCACCGGCGCCTGCGTCATCGCTAAGCTGCCGGCAAAGGCGCCGGTCGACACCATGCCGCCCCACGGCTTCACCGTAATCGCCGACCCGACGGATAACGCCAGCGGGCGTGCCCGGGACAAGCCGCTCTATAATGATATCGGCAATTCGTAGACCGGCGACATCACCGGCGGCGGCCTTGGGGCCCCGCGCGTGGCACGTCGTGCAGCCGGACGACGACGGCAGGCCGGCGTGCCTCCGTGCCCGCCCCCTTACCCCTTCTACCCCCTCTCGGCGAGGAAATACGTGTAGCGCAGGAAACCCGCGTCGAAGGCGGCCTTGATGTAAAGGGCGGCGGCGAACTGGTCCTCTATCAGGCGAATTCCATCGGCACCGACCGGCAGGCCGTTCCACAGCAGCCGGGCGGCGCTGACCGGTGAGAAGCCCCGCAGCGCCTCAAGCGCGCGCCGGTAGCCGCGTTCCCAGTTGGGCTGCGCCTGCGCGTTCAGGTCCGCCTCCTCTACGAGACGTAGCCCAGCGCGGCGGAAGTGACGACGATAGGCGGAGGCCGTCTCCAGGCCGGCGATGCCCCAGGCGTGCATCAGGGGACAGAGCACCATGCGCGCCTGCGCCTTGCCCAGTCTTTCGCGGCGGCACCAGGCCACCAGCAGGAAGCGCGCGCCGGGGCGCATCGCCTCGGCGATGCCGGCGACCGCCGCGGCCTTGTCCGGGAAATAGCACTCGGCATCGAGGCAGGCGACGGCGTCGAATCGCGCGCCCAGCGCGGCGACGTGCATCGCGTCGTGGCGCAGGAAACCGAGATTGGGCCGGCGGCGGCGCTCGGCAGCGGCGAGTTGGGCGCGTGCGATGTCGATCCCGAGCACACGGCCCGTTGTCCGCGCCGCCAGGTATTCGGCGAAGGCGCCGCGGCCGCAGGCAACCTCGAGCACGTTGGAGGCGTCGGCCACCCGCAGCGCCTCTGCATAGCGCGCATGAGTGCGCGCGAAGGCGGCTTCCCACGCCGCGTCGCTGCCACCGTCCTCGCTGTCGTCGAAAAGCGCGAAGTGAAAGAACTCGCCCCAGTGCTCCGCATAGAGCGCGCCGACGGCCGCGAACATGCGCTCCATCGTCTCTTCGTAGCGGTCGCGAAATTCGTCGAGCCCCTCGCCTCCTGCGGTCATGCCATTCTCCTTTCGTCGCGCGATGCGGGCCACGTGCGGGCACGCGGCGGCGCAGCTTGCCGATGGCACGGACGAAACGGTTCTCCTCCATCCGAAGATGGCCGCCTACTATCCGCTAGATCGCCCGGCTGCGGGCATCAAACCTTCTTCGGTCTACCCTTGCGCCGCGGGTGAACGCTTCGCGGGCCGCTCGTGCAGGCCGACCTGCGCTGCGCCCTTTGTTATCCGACGCGGTTTACCGGCTGCCCGCCGTCATAAGCTTCGGGCACGTTCTTAAGCTGGCAATACGCCCTGATCTCCCGGACGAGAGGTTGACGCGGTGTGCCGCGCCGTCGCTTCCTCATCTAGCGCGCGAGAGGTCGGTTACTCCTTGATATTGAGGATCTTCATGGCCTCCGCCAGAGTCTCCTCCGAGGCCCCGTGCTGGCCAGCCTCGTGCTGTTCCTCTCCCCTGGCACGCAGCTCTTTTACCTTCGTCATCTGCTGCTCAGTGAGCTGCGGGTTCTTCGCCAGCGCCGCGTCGATGGCGGCCATGTTCATGGGGCATTGGCTGGCGAACGCCGGAGCGGCGAGTAGCAGCACAGCTGCCCCCACGATGATCTCACGTTTGGTCATTGTATCCTCCCTGTCACGTTGTGCCGGTCAGCGGGATGCACTTGCAACCTTAGTCATGAACTAACGATGGCGAAGCCGCCCTTGTTCCGCCATCGCGGCGCTCGTCCCCCACCTCGACATGTGCATGGGAGTAAGGATGAGAGGTTCGCAGCTCTGGCCATCGAGCGGTCTACCTCCTCGCCCTCCACCGCTCACCCGGTGGAGGGCGTTTTCGTGTCTGGCGTGGCCTTTCTGCGATCGTGCGTCGGCCGGCGTAGGCGTGCATCTAACAGGCGGGTACATTGGAATCGATGCGCTCCGCGTCGCCCGGGAGGATCTTGCCCCGAAGCTAGCTCCCCGGCTAGCCTCCGCAACCGTCCGGGGCGGGGCGCATCATTCCCCCCGCGTCGCCTGACCGCCGTTAAACGCCAGCGCGTCGGCTTTCTACTTGCAGTAGCGCTGCCGGGTGATCTGGTGTCCGTAGGAGGCCCAGTCACCCGGCAGACGCCCCTCCCGCACGGCTTACACCACTGCCTTACTGCCTTCCTTCGGCGGCTCATTCGTCTTCATCTGCTCCAGCCGATCCTGAAACGCGACCCTCAACGCCATCGCGTCGTTGTCGCCGATCACGCGGCCGAGGCGCCCGAGCATCTCCTCTAGTGTCTGAGCCTTCGTCATTCCAACCCTCCGTCGATTTCAAATAGCAGAGTCCCTACCCATTAGAGGTAAGCCGTTTGCGCTCCTTTTCCAGCCGGACAACTCCGAGCGTGGATCGGCCATTCTTTATTCCCGTGCCGACAGCTCCCCGCCCAGCTGCTATAGTGGGGTGGGGTCTAAGGGTAGAGCGGACGCCATGCTCGACGACGCAGAGATAGATTGCATCGTAGCTATTCTGATCGAAATGGATTCGACGGAGAGCATGCTTCGCGTGTCGGAGTTGACGCGACGGGTCAGGTTAAAGCTTCCTTATGTAGAAGACGAAGACATCATGTGGCTGCTGCAACGGGACCGGGACTGGTGGAACCGCAGGGCTGAGAAACGGGCGCGTCTCGCTGTGAAGAAGAAATCGGTCACTCACTGAGCAGCGCCTGAACGGAGAGGCCCCGGTACACGCCAGGGCTATCGCAATTGGGTTGGTGGCCCGGCCTGACCTGCTCCCCGTAGGCTCCCGCAGTTGATATGAGAGTCCGTCACCAGGACACGGACGATGAAGAAGAGCAGGTATACGGAAGAGCAGATTATCGGCGTTCTGCGTGAGCAGGAGGCCGGAGCGACGACGGCGGATGTATGCCGCCGGCACGGGATCAGCGAGCAGACCTTCTATCGCTGGAAGTCGAGGTACGGCGGCATGGGGCCGTCGGACGCGCAACGTCTGCGGAGCCTTGAGGACGAGAGCCGCCGTGCTTGCTGCGCCGCCTGATATCGAAAATCAGGCGACACCTCCTTGTTCGGCCCGACCGCCAACGTCTTCCGGGCGGTGTTTCGGGGCCGCGAATCTAACCGCCATGCAGCTGCGATACGATCCCGACTACAGCAGCAGCCAGCGCAATCCAGATCAGCCAACTCCGCGCCTTCGACTTCGGCTCTTCCCTTCTCATGCTCCTGTCCTGCGGAGACTTGATCTGCTGCGGAGCCTGCGTGGGTAGTCGTGTCACCAAGCGACCGGCGATCGACGGCGAGTCCGACACCTTCCAATCCCCTTCCGGGAGTGCGGCAATCGCCGCCGCCAACGCGCTCGTCGCAGCTTTGCTGCTCAATTTGGACAAACGGGCGGCCTCTTGCCATGGGTCCAAGCCGAGCCGCGCCAGCGCCGACAGAACGGTGAGCTGTATTCCACTTTTTTCTTCGCCAACGAATGCGAATAGAAAGTCGTTAAATTCGGAATGACCCAGAGAATATTCAGGACGGAGAGTCACCTCAGGCACCCTTCAGTATACAAACATGAGTTATGACACGTCAGCGAGGCGGCCACGAGAGCGCTTAAGTAGGTCCGGTGTTCTCGCTTCTGCCTTTCAAGTATCGGCCACGCGGTTCGCACCGACCTCTCTTTCGACCTCTGCAAAGATTTCCCAAGGTCGCGGATCCCTTACCGGATCCTAAAGATCTCGATGCTTCTCGTCCAAGTCATTCGTCGCGAGCGTACCGCATGTCGTGAACGCACCATAAAAAGTCTGATTAATAGATGATGTAGATCGATACCTATTTCAAGCGCGATACCAAGTTACTCGGCAAGGCCCCTGAACTTT
>WHUE01000012.1 GCA_009377375.1 Alphaproteobacteria bacterium
CATCAGGAACATGCTCTCATGCGCCCAGCTGGTGGGCGAGTTGAACACGTACCGCGCCAGCACTTCGTAGTAGTAGACGAAGACCGCGATCACCGACCAGTAGGCGACGAAATGTCCGGTCCAGCCGCTCACCGCGTCGATCGCCCGCGTCAGGCGGTTCCCCGTCTGTGAGGTGTCCGCGCCGGCCCGTCGGACCGGCGCGCCGGGGTCGGGGACATAGGGCTCCCGCGCGGCGCAGGCACGGGCGAGGCGGTGCAGCACGAAGGCGTCGTATAGCAGGAACAGCGCGATCGCCGAGGCCAGCGCCGTCGCCGCGCCGTCCCAGGTGGCGACCGCGTCGACGCGGCCGGCGAGGCCTGCCTGCGCGGTCTCCAGCGTCTGCCGGGCCGCGTCCAGCCGCGCCTGCGCGGCCTCCACCCCTTCGCGGAGTTGCCGGGTGAAATGCTCGACCTCGAACGCCGCGCCCTGCAGGTCGCGCTGGATCTGCGACAGCGCCTCGCGGGCCGCGCGGAACCGGATATTGGAATACAGGATGCCCGCGAACAGCGGCAGGTACAGCACCCCCAGCCAGCTCCGCAGGTAGAACCGGTGAATGCCGACGAACCCGCCGGTCGCCAGGAACAGATAGGCCAGCGGGGTGGACACGGCACTGGCCGGCCGGGCGGTCCGCGCGCGCCGCACCATCGCCATCGCGAAGAGCGGGAACAGCAGCAGCCCGGACCAGTAGAGCCAGTGCGGCAGCACGAATGTCAGGCTCGGCAACGGGTCACTCCGTCATGCGGATGGCGGGGTCGCTTCGGAAGGAGGGCGGGGAGGGCGCCGCGTGGCGTTCTCCCCGCACGGTTTTCGGCGTCGGCCGCTACAGCGTCTGGTTCTTGACCATGCCGGGCGTGACGTAGCCGAGGCTGCCCGACATCATGTAGTCGAGCTGGATCTTGAACACGCGGGCCGCATCCTTGTCCTTCTTGGCCCATCTGTACCAGATCGGCACGGCGAGCTCGGTGAACTTCTGGACATCCGATTCGCCCAGCCGGGTGATGATGGTGCCGGCGGCGTCGAACTTCTTCCACGCGTCATGGTCCGCCTTCTGGATGGCTGCGTGATGCAGGTCCGAATAGACATGCGTCTCCATCTCGACGAACTGCTTCATCTTCGGCGACAGCGCGTCCCACGCCTTCATGCTGACGGTCAGGTCCATCAGGTCGACCGGCTGGTAGATCGACATGAAGCCGGGCGGCCCCATGGAAATGTATTTGGTCACCTGGTGGAAGCCGAGCGCATGGTTGACCGCCGGGCCGACATAATCGGCGACGTCGATCGTGCCTTTCTCCAGCGCCGGGAAAATCTCGGAGCCCGGCAGCAGCGTCGTCTTGGCGCCGGCCGCCTGGAACACCTCGGCGACCATGCCGCCCGGCAGGCGCATCTTGCGGCCCTTGAAGTCGTCTATGGAGCGGATCGGCGCCTTGGAATGGATGATGTTGGGGCCGTGATGGATCGGGCCGACATAGTACAGCCCCTGCTTGGCGAACAGCTCGCGCGCGATCTCCAGCCCGCCGAGCCCGTAATAGAACACGTCCCATTCATGCGGGTTGCGCGGCCCCAGCGGGTACGAGCTGAGGAACACGCTGGCGGGCATGCGGCCCGCCCAGTAGAGCGTGAACGGATTCATCGCCTCCAGCACGCCGTTCTTCACCGCGTCGAACATCTGGAACGCGCCGACGACGTCCTTTTCGCCGAACGGCTTGAACTCGAGCTCGCCGCCGGTCTTCTCCTTGATGCCGTTGCACCAGGCCTTGAAGATGTCGAGCCCGACCCCGCCGGGCCATGAGGTCTGGATCTTCCAGCTCCTGGTCTTGCCCTGCGCGCTGGCGATGTTGAAGCCGAACCCGGTCGCCGCCGCCGCGCCGGCGCCGACCAGCGCGCTCCTGCGCAGGAAGTCGCGGCGCGCCTCGACCACGCCCTCGACGTTCTCGCGGAACGGCCCGCGTGTCTTGCCTGCTTTCGATGTCCCTGCTTTCGATGTCATGAGTGTTCTCCCTTTTCGTGCCCGGCCACTTCGCCTTGCAATCGATTGCTCCCTTACGGACAACACGTTTTTCTACGCAGTTCTTGAAAACACTGTATCAACATAGTTTGTTGCCGAACAACCGGGATGTCCGTGCGCCTGCGCATGGAACCGGCCGGAAAGGCGGAGCGGCGGCCCATGAAGATGCCAGAGGCGGATGCCGGCGTGCTGGCCCGGCGAGATGCCATCGTCCGCGACCTGCGGCGCCTGGTGCCGGGCGAGGGCGTGATCGCCGAGGAGGCCGGGCGGCGGGTCTATGAATCCGACGGGCTCACCGCCTATCGCCAGCTCCCCCTGGTCGTCGTGCTGCCGGAGGACACGGAACAGGTCTCGCGTGTGCTGCGCTACTGCCGCGACAACGCGATCAAGGTGGTGCCGCGCGGCGCCGGCACCTCGCTGTCGGGCGGCGCGCTGCCGCTGGCCGACGGGGTGGTGCTGGGGCTCGCGAAGCTCAACCGCGTGCTGGAGATCGACTACGCCAACCGCTGCGCCGTGGTGCAGCCGGGCGTCGCCAACCTCGCCATCTCCGACGCGGTGGCGGGGGCGGGCTACTACTACGCCCCCGACCCGTCGAGCCAGGTCGCCTGCACCATCGGCGGCAACGTGGCGGAGAATTCCGGCGGGGTGCATTGCCTCAAATACGGGCTGACTACCAATAACCTGCTCGGCGTCGAGATGGTGCTGATGGACGGCGAGGTAATCCGGCTCGGCGGCAGGCATCTCGATGCCGGCGGCTACGACCTGCTGGGGCTGGTCACCGGCTCGGAAGGGCTGCTCGGCGTCGTCACCGAGGTCACGGTGCGCATCCTGCGCCGCCCGGCGACGGCGCGGGCCCTGCTGATGGGATTCCCCTCCTCGGAAGCGGCGGGCGGCTGCGTCGCCGCCGTCATCGCCGCCGGCATCGTGCCCGGCGGGATGGAGATGATGGATCGCCCCGCCATCCACGCGGCGGAGGATTTCGTCCATGCCGGCTATCCGCTGGACGTCGACGCGCTGCTGATCGTCGAGCTCGACGGGCCGGAGGCGGAGGTCGACCATCTCGTCGCCCGGGTGGGCGAAATCGCCGGGGCCTGCGGCGCGGTCTCGGTGCGCGCCAGCGAAACCGAGGCCGAGCGGCTGCTGTTCTGGGCCGGGCGCAAGGCGGCGTTTCCCGCGGTGGGCCGCATCTCGCCCGATTACTACTGCATGGACGGCACCATCCCGCGCCACCGCCTGCCCGAGGTGCTGGCCCGCATGGCGGAGATGTCCTCGCGTTATCGCCTGCGCGTCGCCAACGTGTTCCATGCCGGGGACGGCAATCTGCATCCGCTGATCCTCTACGACGCCAACGCGCCGGGCGAGCTGGAGGCGGCGGAGGCGTTCGGCGCCGAGATCCTGACGCTCTGCGTCGCCGTCGGCGGCGTGCTGACCGGCGAGCACGGGGTGGGGGTGGAAAAGCGCGACCTGATGGGCTCGATGTTCAGCGACACCGACCTCGCCGCGCAGCAGCGCCTGAAATGCGCCTTCGACCCCGACCTGCTGCTCAACCCCGGCAAGGTCTTCCCCGTCCTCCACCGCTGCGCCGAGCTCGGCCGCGTCCACGTCCACCGCGGCGAGACGCGGTTTGCGGACCTGCCGAGGTTCTGAACGCGATGCGCGTCGTGTCGGCAGGCGGCCGCCCCTCCCCAGCCCTCCCCCGAGAGGGGGGAGGGAGCCGATGCGGGCCTGGTATTGCCGTTGCGTCCCCTGAGGGGAAAATTCGCCGCGGTATCCGCCTGCGTCCGTTCCCCCCTTGCGGGGGAAGGACAGGAAGGGGGGTATGCCTGCCCCGCTCCCGGTTCCTCCCATGACCGCCGCCCTGCGCCCCGACACGGAGGACGCCGTCGTCGCTGCCGTCGCCGATGCGCTGGCCGACGACGCGGTGCTGGAGATCGTCGGCCGGGGCACGAAGCGCGGGCTCGGCCACGCCGTGCGGGCGCGGCGCGTGCTGGACCTGTCCGCGCTGAGCGGGATCGTGCTCTACGAGCCGGAGGAGCTGGTGCTGTCCGCCCGGGCGGGCACGACACTGTCCGACATCCAGGCGGCGCTGGCCGAAAGGAACCAGGCGCTGGCCTTCGAGCCGCCGGACTGGGGCCCGCTCTATGGCGGTCCGGCGCGCGCGGGCACGCTGGGCGGGGCCGTGGCGGCCAACCTGTCGGGGCCGGCGCGCATCCGCAGCGGGGCGGCGCGCGACCACGTGCTGGGCCTGCGCGCCGTCACCGGACGGGGCGAGCTGGTGAAGACCGGCGGGCGTGTGGTGAAGAACGTCACCGGCTACGACCTGTGCAAGCTGCTGACCGGCTCGATGGGCACGCTGGCGGCGCTGACGGAAATCACCGTCAAGGTGCTGCCCGCGCCGGAAAAGATCCGCACCCTCCTCGTCCTCGGGGCCGACGGCGCGATGGCGCTGGCGGCGATGGAGACCGCGCTGCAGAGCCCGCACGACGTCTCCGGCGCGGCGCATCTGCCGGCCTATGCCGCCGCGCGCTCGGCGGTATCGTATGTGTCTGGCGCCGGGGCCTCGGTCACCGCGCTGCGCGTCGAGGGACCGGCCCCCTCGGTGGAGGCGCGGTGCCTGGCGCTGAAGACGCTGCTCGCCGGGTTCGGCCCGCTGGAGGAGCTGCATTTCCGCAACTCGCGCACGCTCTGGGCGGAGATCGGCTCGGCTTCGCTGCTGGTCCGGGGCGGCGATCCGCTGTGGCGCATCTCGGTGCCCCCCACCGCCGGCCCGCGCGTCGGCGCCGTGCTGGCGCGGACGCTGGGGGCGGAGATCGTCGCCGACTGGGGCGGCGGGCTGCTCTGGGCGCGCGTGCCGGCCGCGCTGGAGGACGCCGGCCATGCCTCCGTCCGCGCCGCCATCGCCCGGCCGGGCGGCCACGCCACGCTGGTCCGCGCGAACGACGCGGTCCGCGCATCGGTGCCGGTGTTCCAGCCTCCCGCGCCCGGAATCGCCCGGCTCAACGCCCGGATCAGGGACGGGTTCGACCCGAAGCGCATCCTCAATCCCGGCCGCATGGGGGCGGAGCCGTAAGCCATGCAGACCCGCTTCACCCTCGCCCAGCTCGCCGATCCCGACATTTCGGCCGCCAACGACATCTTGCGGAGCTGCGTCCATTGCGGGTTCTGCCTGCCGGCCTGCCCGACCTACGCGCTGCTCGGCGACGAGCGGGACGGGCCGCGCGGACGCATCTACCTGATCAAGGAGATGCTGGAGGAAGATCGCGCCGCGACCCCGACCGATGTGACCCATATCGACCGTTGCCTGTCCTGCATGTCCTGCATGACCGCCTGCCCGTCCGGGGTGAACTACATGCATCTGGTGGACATTGCGCGCGAGCGCATGGCCGATGCGCCGTCGCGCTCCGCCGGCGGCCGGGCGGTCCGGGCGCTGCTGTCGCGCGTGCTGCCCTGGCCCCGACGCTTCCGCGCGGCGCTGGCCCTCGGCGCGCTGGCGCGGCCCTTCGCGCGCCTCCTCCCCTGGCCGCTGCGCCGCATGGTGGAGATGATGCCCCGGCGCGCGGCCTCGGGGACGGCGACCGCGCCCGGCGTGTACCCGGCGGACGGCGCGCGGCGGTTCCGGGTCGCGCTGCTGGCCGGCTGCGTGCAACAGGCGCTGGCGCCGGCGATCAACGCCGCCACGATCCGCCTGCTCACCCGGCTCGGCTGCGAGGTGGTGGTGGCCGAGGGCGCCGGGTGCTGCGGCGCGCTCGACCATCACATGGGCCGGGGCGGCGCGGCGCGCGGCCTCGCCCGCGGCAACGTCCGCGCCTGGCTCGCGGCGGCGGAACAGGCGGGCGGGCTCGATGCGATCCTGGTCAACGCCTCGGGCTGCGGCACGATGGTGAAGGATTACGGCTTCCTGCTGCGCGGCGGCGGCGATGCGGCGGCGGCCGGCCGCGTCTCCGCGCTGGCGCGCGACATCTCCGAGTTCCTGGCGGAGCGCGACCTGATCGGGCCGAACGTGCAGCCCCTGGCGCGGCCGATACGCGTCGCCTGGCAGGCGCCGTGCTCCCTGCAGCACGGCCAGCGCGTGACCGCCGCGCCGCGCGACCTGCTCGCCGCCTGCGGCTTCGCGGTGACGGAACCGGCGGACGCCCATCTCTGTTGCGGCTCGGCCGGCACCTACAATATCCTTCAGCCGGAGATCGCGGACCGGCTGCGCCGGCGGAAACAGGCGGCGCTGGCCGCGACTACCCCCGACGTGGTAGCCAGCGGCAATATCGGCTGCATCGCGCAATTGTCCGTTGACGCGGCGTGGCCGGTGGTGCATGTGGTCGAGCTTCTCGACTGGGCGACCGGGGGCCCGCGGCCCGCCTCGCTGGGCGATGCCCGCCCGCGGCGCCCGGGACGGAAAAGGGACGGTGGCAAGGACGGCGGCAGCGCGGCATGGAAGACCTGAAGGCCTGGATGGACACTCACGCGAGGCTCGCCTTCCGCCTGCCGGGCGGGGCGGGGCAGCGCGATTCACGGCTCGACGGGCTGTTCGCGCGGCTGCGCGCCGCGGCCTGCCCGGAAGACGCGGCGCCCATCGAGGAGCGCATCTGGGCGCTCTGGACCACCAGCGGCGATGCGGCCGTGGACCGGCTGATGTCGATCGGGCTGCGCGCGCTCAGCGCCGGCGGCTACGACGCCGCGCTCGAAGCCTTCGACGAGGTGACCGAGCTCGCCCCCGATTTCGCCGAGGGCTGGAACAAGCGGGCGACGGTCAACTACCTGATCGGCGATTACGACCAGTCGATCTCCGACGTGGAAATGACGCTGAGTCTCGAGCCCCGCCATTTCGGCGCGCTGTCCGGCCTCGCCATGATCGCGCTGGCGCTGGGCGAGGAGGAGCAGGCCGTCGACGCCTTCGAGGCGGCGCTGGAAATCCACCCCCACATGATCGGCGACAACCGCCAGATCCGCGAACTCCGCGCCCGCGTCCGCGGCCGCGACATCTGATCCCGCCGGTCGTACCTCAGAGCTTTCAGAGCTTTCTGGCCGTCAGCGCGGCGCGGGCGCCATCGATCTCCACCGCGCCCTCGATGGCGTCCCCCGACACGGTGCCCTCGATGCGCAGCGGAACGGTCCGCCCGTCGCGCACGACGCGGGCCTCGATGTGCAGCGCCGTGCCGCGCAGCCTGGCGTTTCCGATCGGCGTTTCCCGGCCGAAGGCGTGGAGCGTCCCCGACACGTTCTGGAATTCCTGGTGGAGGTCCAGCCGGAAGACCTCGCCCTCCGCTTCCCATTCCCAGCGTCCGGCGACGGGCGCCGGAACGGTCCAGAGATAGACCTGCAGGGATTCGTCGTCCTCGATGACGTTGCCGCCCGGCGCCGCCCGCCTGGATGGGTTCACCGCCGCGTCGGCCTGCCAGTCGCCGAGATGGAACTGGTACGACACCAGGCGGGTGCCCGGCCGCAGCGCGAGCAGCCGCGATCGCAGCTCGAGGTTGAGGTCCTGGAGCAGATACATCGTGACGACCGTGGCGTCGCTGAAATCGGCCTCGAACACGTCGCCCTCGACGAACCGGACCCGGTCCGAAAACCCGGCCTTCTCCGCGTTCTCGATGCCCTCCTTCACGCGTGCCGGGTCCAGGTCGATGCCGGTCGAGCGCGCCGCGCCGAAATCCCTGACCGCGGCGATGGAGATCCGCCCGTCGCCCGAGCCGAGGTCGTAATGGATATCGCCGGGTCCGACCCCGGCCATCCGCAGCATCGTCTCGACGGTCGAATGCGGCGTCGGCAGGAACGGGGCGTTGGTGCGCGCGCCAAGGTCGTTGGCCGCGGCCTGCGGGGCGACGGCGCCGCAGAGCGACAGCGCCGCGATTGCCGCTGCAACCAGCCGGAAAGGAGTCATCGCCGGGCGCCTCCCGCCGCCATTCGTCCCATGCGCCGTTCCCCACCGGCTCTTCCCGCCGGCGGCCCCGGCGCGCAAGACTAGGCAACGGCGCGCGATGCCGCAATCCGCAACGCGGCGCGGCGGCGCCCTCGGCGCGCGGTTGCCACGATTCACGTGGTCGGAAATAGGAATTTGGTCCCTTCAGGACCCGTGCTGGCTTATTAAGAAAATATTCCTCTACAGGGATTTGCGCTGAGAACCGGACGCATTCCGGAAATGTTCCACGTGGAACATCGGGGGGAATCTCAGGCGCCGACCCAGGCGATGCGCAGGATGTTGGTCGCGCCGGGGGTGCCGAAGGGGACGCCCGCGGTGATGACCAGCCGCGTGCCGGCGGCGGCGTAGCCGCCGGACTGGGCGAGGCGGCAGGCCTTGTCGACCATGTCGCCGAAATCCTTCACGTCCTCGGTCAGCAGGCACTGCACGCCCCAGGCGATGGCGAGCTTGCGGGCGGTCTCCGGCTTCTCGGTCAGGCACAGGATCGGCGCGTCGGGCCGCTCCCGCGCGGCGCGCAAGCTCGTGGAGCCCGAGGTGGTGTAGGTGACGATGGCGGCGGCGGACACGGTGCGGGCGACCTGGCGCGCGGCGGCGGTGATCGCGTCGGGCGCGGTGGCCTCCGGGTCGTGGTGCTCGGCGTCGCGGATGACGCGGTATTGCGGGTCCTGCTCCACCCGGGCGATGATGCGCTCCATCATCTCGACCGCCTCGCGCGGGTACTTGCCGGCGGCGGTCTCGGCCGACAGCATCACCGCGTCGGCCCCGTCATAGACCGCGGTGGCGACGTCGGAGGCCTCGGCGCGGGTCGGCGCGGGGGCGCCGATCATCGATTCCAGCATCTGCGTCGCCACCACCACCGGCTTGCCGTGCTGGCGGCAGGCGCGGACGATCTGCTTCTGCAGCGACGGCACGTCCTCCGGCGGCAGCTCGACGCCCAGATCGCCGCGCGCGACCATCACCGCGTCGGACAGCATGATGATCTCGTCCAGATGCTGGATCGCCGACGGCTTTTCCAGCTTGGACAGGATCGCCGCGCGGCCCGCCACCAGCTTGCGCGCCTCGGCCACGTCCTCCGGCCGCTGGACGAAGCTGAGCCCGATATAGTCCACCCCGTGATCGACCGCGAAGCGCAGGTCGTCGCGGTCCTTGGCGCCCAGCGCCGAGATCGGCAGCGTCGCGTTGGGGACGTTGACGCCCTTGTGGTTCGACAGCCGGCCGCCGACCATCACCTCGGTCTCGGCGAACTTCCTGTCCGCGCGGGTGACGCGCAGCCGCAGCTTGCCGTCGTCGAGCAGCACCTCGGTGCCTTCCTCGATGGCGGCGAAGATTTCCGGATGGGGCAGGGGGGCGCGGCCCGAATCGCCGGGCGTCCTGTCGAGGTCGAGCCGGAACGCGCGGCCGGCCACGAGCTCCACCGCGCCGTCCTCGAAATCGCCGACGCGGAGCTTCGGCCCCTGCAGGTCGGAGAGAATCCCGATCGGGCGGCCGGTCTCCTGTTCCAGCGCGCGGATCGTCTCGATGCGCGCGGCGTGCTCCGGATGGGTGCCGTGGCTGAAATTCAGCCGGAAGACGTCGGCCCCGGCCTCGAACAGCGTCCGGATCATCTCCGGCGAATCGCTGGCCGGGCCGAGCGTGGCGACGATCTTCGCTTGTCTGTGACGGCGCATCTTTAGCCTTATAGATCAGTACGTTCTTCGGGGCCAGCGGCGATGAGGATGCAGCGGAAATCGTTAACATTCGTCCGTGTCGGTCCGGTGACAACGGCGTCGCCCAGCGCGGCGAAGAACGCGCCGCTGCGATGGCCCTCCAGCATCGCCGCGGCGTCCAGCCCGGCGGCGCGGGCCCGGGCCAGCGTGTCCGGGCCGACGACCGCGCCCGCGGCCTCCGAGTCGCCGTCGATCCCGTCGGTGTCGCAGGCGATGGCCCGGATGCCCGCCCGCCCGTCCAGCGCGAGGGCTAGGGCCAGGGCGTATTCGGCGTTGCGCCCGCCGCGCCCCGCCTCGCCCGCGATCGTCACCGTGGTCTCGCCGCCGGAGACCAGGGCCACGGCGCGGCCCAAAGCCGCGTGGCGCAGCGCCAGCGCGGCGTGCGCCGCCGCCACCTCCCGCGCCTCGCCCTCGATGCCGCCGCCGAGATCGACCGGCTCGAACCCCGCGGCGCGCGCGGCGGCGCAGACGGTGGCGAGCGCGTCGCCGGCACGGGCGACGATGTGCACCGCGCCCTCCGCGGCGCCGGGCTTCGGCGTCTCGTTCGCGGGATCCTCCAGCGCGCGGCGGACGGCATCCGGCGGTGCGATGCGATAGCGCGCCAGAACGGCCCGCGCATCGGCCAGCGTGGTCGCATCGGCGAGCGTCGGGCCGGAGGCGACGGTGGCCGGATCGTCGCCCGGCACGTCGGAGACCACCAGCGTCGCCAGCCGGGCCGGGCGCGCCCGCGCCGCCAGCCGCCCGCCCTTGATCGCCGACAAATGCTTGCGCACGCAGTTGATCGCCGCGATCGGCGCGCCGCTTCGCAGCAGCGCCCCGGTCACCGCGCGCTTGTCGGCCAGCGAAACCCCCGGCGCCGGCAGGGCCAGCAGGGCCGAGCCGCCGCCCGAGACCAGCGCCAGAAGCAGGTCGTCCGGCCCGAGCCCGGCGGCGAGATCGAGCATGCGCCGGGCCGCCGCCTCGCCGGCCGCGTCGGGCACCGGGTGGGCGGCCTCGATCACCGCGATACGCTCGCACCCGACCCCGTGGCCGTAGGGCACGACCACGGCGCCGGACAGCGGGCCGTCCCAGCGCTGCTCGACCGCGCGGGCCATCGCCGCGGCGGCCTTGCCGGCGCCGACCACGACCGTCCGCCCCGCCGGCGGCGGGGGCAGATGCGGCGGCACGCAGGTCTCGGCCTGCACCGCGCGCAGCGCCGCCTCGAACAGCGCCAGCAGCGTCGGGTCGGGCCTGTCGGTCATGGGGGTCGCCTCCGGGGCCGGATCGGGCGTCACGATAATACGCCGCGCGGATTTGGCGCAAATCGCGGCATGGCCCCATATAATGGGACGATGCATGAGCTTTCCTCCCCCGACGCCCCCCTGATCGGCGCCGACGATCCCGCCCCGGTCTCCGTCCATAACGGCAACGGCAGGGCGTCCGCCATCGTGCTCTGCGATCACGGCTCGAACGCGGTGCCGAAGGCGCTGCGCGGGCTGGGGCTGACCGAGCGCGAGCTGCACCTGCATATCGCCTGGGACGTGGGCGCCGCCTCGGTCACGCGTCGTCTCGCCGACGCGCTGGATGCGCCCGCAGTGCTGGCCAACTACTCGCGCCTGGTGGTCGACTGCAACCGCCCGCTCGATCATCCGACCTCCATCGCCAGCGAAAGCGACGGGGTGCGGATTCCCGCCAACATCGCGGTGACGGAGGCGGAGGCGCGCCGCCGGGCGGAGGCGATCTTCTGGCCCTATCACCGCAAGATCGGCGCCGGGCTCGCCGGGTTCGCCGTGCGCGGCGTCCTGCCGGCCATCGTCTCGGTGCACAGCTTCACGGCCACGCTGGGCGGGCACAGGCGGCCGTGGCAGGTGGGCGTGCTGTGGGACCGTGACGACCGCGTCGCCGCGCCGCTGATCGCCGCACTCCGCGCCGGCGGGATGGAGGTCGGCGACAACCATCCCTATTCCGGGCGCATGCGGTTCGGCTATTCGATCGAGGTGCACGCCACGGAATGCGGCCTGCCCAACGTGCTGATCGAGCTGCGCGAGGACATGGTGGCCGACGAGGAGGGCCAGGCGCGGATGGCGGCGGCGCTGGCCGGCGCGTTGCTTCCCGTCCTCGCGGATCCCGCGCTCTATGCGCGCTGGGCGGGGGCCGAATGAGCGCGGAGGAGCCCAGCTTCACCCTCGGCATCGAGGAGGAGTACCTGCTGGTCGACACCGGATCGCGGGATCTGGTGGACGATCCGCCCGAGGCGATGCTGGCGCAGTGCGAGGCGCTGCTCGAGGGGCAGGTGACGCCGGAATTCATGCGCTCGCAGATCGAGGTCGGCACCCGCGTCTGCGGCACCATGGCGGAGGCGCGCGCCGATCTCGCCCATCTGCGCCGGACGGTGGCCAGCGTCGCCGCGTCGCATGGCTGCGCGCCCATCGCCGTCTCCACCCATCCCTTCGCGGAGTGGCAGCAGCAGAAGCATACCGACAAGGACCGCTACAACGAGCTGGCCGAGGACATGCAGGTGGTGGCGCGGCGGCTGCTGATCTGCGGCATGCACGTCCATGTCGGCATCGAGGACGACGATCTGCGCATCGAGCTGCTGAACCAGCTGCCCTATTTCCTGCCGCATTTGCTGGCGCTGTCGACCTCGTCGCCGTTCTGGGGCGGGGCGGATACAGGCATGAAGTCCTACCGGCTCTCGGTGTTCGACGAGCTGCCGCGCACGGGGCCGCCGGAACATTTCGACAGCTGGGGCGAGTACCAGCGCACGGTGGCGCTGATGGTCCGCGCCGGGCTGCTGGAGGACGCGACCAAGCTGTGGTGGGACGTGCGCCCGTCGGCCCGGTTTTCGACGGTGGAGATGCGCATCACCGATGTCTGCCCGCTGCTGGACGACACCGTCGCCATCGCCACGCTGTTCCGCTGCATCTGCCGGATGCTGTGGCGACTCCGGCGCGAGAACAAGCGCTGGCGCGCCTACCCGCCGATGCTGATCGCGGAGAACCGCTGGCGCGCCCAGCGCTACGGGCTGGACGAGGGGCTGGTCGATTTCGGCAAGGGCGCGATGGTGCCCTACAGCGCGCTGCTGAACGAGCTGATCGGGATGCTGCACGAGGACGCGGTGGCGCTCGACTGCGCCGCCGAGCTCGAATCCGCCCGCGCCATCGTCGGCCGCGGCACCTCCGCCCATCGCCAGCTCGCCGCCTTCGCGGAAGCGAAGGGGGCCGGCGCGGACGATGCCGAGGCGCTGCGCCGCGTCGTCGACGAGCTGGTGGCGGAGACGGTGGAGGGGCTGTAGGCCGGCCCACCCGCGATTGCGTCGGTTATGACGGTGGGGTCAGCACTTTAATTTATAGGGTTCGATATTTACTACGATCCGGCGAGCGCGGCGAGCTTCAGCACCGTGTTCCAGTTGCGGCCGGTGCCGCAGGTGTCGAGGCGGGACTCGACGATCGCGCCGGTCAGTTTCGACCTGCCGATGCCGTCCGGATAGCTGATGTAAAGTTGCGCGCCTTGCGCGTGGATACGCTCCCGCCCCGCGATGGAAGCCCGCAGCGCGTCGAGGGCCGGACGGCCGGGCGTGTTGCCCAGCGTCATGAGGACGAGGCGGCTCGGATCCTGCGCCGCCTCGGCTCGGAAGGGGTTGGCGGCAACGATCCGCGCCCACTGCGCCGCGCTGCGGACGAACACCTCGGTACGAAGGCCGAAGCGGTCGGCGACGGCGCGCCCGATCGCCGCCTCCAGCGCGCCCCCGCTGCGGCCGTCGCCGCGAAAGACGACATTGCCGGTTTGCAGCAGGGTCCGCGCATCCGCCAAACCGAGCCCGGCGAACAGGTCGCGCAGCTCCGCCATCGCGACCTTCCCGTGCCCGCCGACATTGACCGCGCGCAGAAGCGCGATGTGAACCGTCATGGGCCCGCTCCGCCGAAGACCGTTTCCGCGTTCAGACTGCCACGCCGCGGGCGGCGGCGACAGGGGCGGCGGCGCGGGACTGGATTTTTCGGCCGCACCGGCCAACATTACCGGCAGGAACGGGCGCGCCCGGCGGCGCGCCGCTGAGGAGGACGAGAGCGATGGACCAGATCGACGACAAGACCCGCACCGAGCTGGAAGCGGCGGCGTTCCGCACCCTGCTCGGCCATCTCCAGAAGCGCAGCGACGTGCAGAACATCGACCTGATGAACCTGGCCGGGTTCTGCCGCAACTGCCTCAGCAAGTGGCTCGTCGCCGCCGCCAAGGAAAAGGGCGTTGCGCTGTCGATGGAGGATGCGCGCGAGCACGTCTACGGCATGCCCTATGACGAATACAAGGCGAAGCACCAGGAAGAGGCCACGCCCGACCAGCAGGCCGCGTTCAAGAAGGTCATGGAGACCCCCGGCCTCACGACCTGAGGCGGCCGGGGGGGACACCCGGCCGTTCCGCACACCAATTTCCTTCTCCCGTCGTGGTCGGCCTTTGCCGACCACGACGGATAGGGGGTGCGTTGGAGCCGGACGGCGGCAGGCTCAACCGGGGCATGACGCAACGAGAGGGGAGCCGGCGTCCCGATCTTGGCGATGGCCGCACGGCGAGACCTGGCTTATCCACATCCGTCCACAGGAATCTGCCGCGCGCCGCCTGCGCGGCATTCCGATTCAGCGCCGCGTTCCCTATGGTCCGGGAACGCATAGCCCAACCGGACGGAGACGACCCATGACCGACGCCCCTGTCACGCTCGCGCGCGACCACCTGCGCAGCTTCATCGAGAGAATCGAGCGGCTGGAGGAGGAAAAGGCGACGCTCTCGGCCGACATCCGCGAGGTCTACGCGGAGGCCAAGGGCACCGGGTTCGACCCGAAGATCATGCGCCAGGTCGTGCGGTTGCGCAAAATGGAGCCCAACGACAGGCAGGAGCAGGAGCACGTGCTCGACACCTACCTCGCCGCGCTCGGCATGCTCGATACGCCGATGGCGGCGGAATAGGGCGCATCGCGGCGCACCGGCCCCCGATTTCCGACCCGCCTTTCCCCTCCGCGCGCCGGCACTGTATTCTGCCCGCATCGGTTCCCTGTTTCGTACAGGGTTGGCGAGGGAGGACGGAGCCGATGCTGAAACCCGGAGGCGCGGCAGCGCGCGCGCCGTACCCGTGCCTCGCAGGCCATGCGGGCATACCGACACCGCAGGGCGACTGCCGGAGCGACGGCCATGCCGCGCTCCGATGATACCGCCCCGCGCGACGGCTTCCTGAGGCGCTGGAGGCGGCCGGTCGCCGCCGCGGCTGCGGGCGTGCTGGTGGGGATCGTCTTCGCCTACGGCGTCTGGCACGTCCTGCGGACGCCTGGGGACCCGCGCTACATCCGGCTCGATGGCGACGGGCTCGCTGCGCATTATGCGTCCAGCTTCCTGCCGATCCAGCACTGGTCCTACCCGGAGTTCGATCCGGCGCTGTTCGCGGGCGACGACCCCGGACGACGGTTCGGCTTCGATTTCGCGCGCGACGTGCGGGACCGCTGGCGCGTGGTTGCGGTCGGGGACATCATGGCCCACGATTCGCTTCAGATCACGGCGTTCACCCGCCGGACGGCGCCGGGCGAGAGCGCCGGCGGCTACGGTTGGGTGCTGTCGGAGGCCGGGGCGGTGATCGGCGGGGCGGATTTCGCGATCGGCAATCTGGAGACGGTGGCCTCCGCCCATCTCCCGCGCCGGGGCTTCCCCCGGTTCAACGTCGATCCGCAATACCTGAAGGCGCTGGCGGCGCTCGGCTTCGACGCCATGACGACGGCCAACAACCATATTCTCGATCACGGCATCGAGGGCCTGCGCGACACCGAGAAAAGCCTGGCCGCGCACCGGCTGGCATTCACCGGCACCGGCGGCGCGCTGCGGCGGGGCGTGCCGATCGAGGTTGCGTCGCGGAACGCCGCGGAGCCCCTGACCGTCGGCATCGTCAGCTACACGGACTCCGTCAACGGAACCGCCTGGCAGCATATCCGCCGGCGCGGCGCGCTGGCGGAGGTCAATTATCTCTGCACCGACAAGCACTGGACGTTCGGCGTCTTCGTAGACTGGTTCGCCCCCGGCACCTGCCACACGACCGAGGAGAGCTTCCTCGCGGAGGCAGGCGCGTCGATCACGGCCCTGCGGCGGGACGGGGCCGACTATGTCGCCGTGTTCGTGCACCGGCTTCGGGCCGATGCGTTCTTTCCGAGCGAGGACGAGCGGCGGCAATCGGCCGCGCTGGCGAAGCTCGGCGCGGATGCGGTCGTCAATACCGGGTCGCACACGATCATGCCGCTCGAGCGCCTGTATACGAAGGACGGCGAGGTCCGGCCGACGGCCGATCCTGAATCGAGGGAACACCTGATCGTCTACGGCCTCGGCAATTTCGTCTCGAGCCAGGGCGGGGCGAGCGCATACGGGCTCGTCGCCGAGATCGATATCGGCCGCGACCGTGACGGCCGGTTCGTTCATGCGGTGACGCCGCATATCGCCCAATCCGTGATGACGATGGAGGAGCATCCGCAGGGCGAGCGCCGCCGGAAGCTCGAGATCTACCGCCTGCGCATGCTGACCTTCGACGCGTTCCTTGCCGGGGTCCGGCGGATTCCGAAGATGTGAAGCCCACGGCTGTTTCAACCCGCTCCCGATACGCCGATGGCGGCGGAACAGGCGCCTATTCCCGCCACTCCGCCTCCGGGTCCAGCCGGCGGTCGATGGCGTGGATCGCATGGCCGGCGGTGACGCCGGCCAGCGCGCCGCACACGGTCCAGAACACCGCCATCAGGACGAACGCCCCCACGCTCTCCATCAGCACCGGCGCGGCGCAGGTCAGCGCGAACACGACGGCGCCCGTCCAGCACCCGGTCCGCCGGTAGAAGGCGCGGCCGGGGTTCCCGCGGCGCCGCGCCAGCACGACGACGATGGCGGCGACCGCGAAGGACAGCACGGCCAGCGGCAGCGCCAGCCCCGCCCATCCGGTCGCGCCGACCAGGAACGCGCCGAGCCAGGCGACCAGAAGGAACAGCATGAAGCTGAGCGTCTGAAGCCCGGCCAGCGGTCCCGCCCACCAGACCAGCGCCATGACCGCGGCCAGCGCGCCGAACGCCGCTGCCGTGCCGCCGAGGGCCATCAGCAGGTTCTGGAGCGGGCGATGCACCGACGCGCTCCGGCTCGCTCAGAACTTCTCGACCCAGGGGCGCAGCTCGATCTCCCAGCTCCACGCGCTGCGGTGCTGGCGCCAGAAATCCCGGTAGGTCTGCGCGATGGCGTCGGGATGCAGCATCCCGTCCGGGCCGCGGTCGCCGGCGCGCGGATCGTCGGGGCCCTGCAATATGCCGCCGTCGATGACGAAATGGGCGACATGGATGTTCTTCGGCTGCAGCTCGCGCGCCAGCGCCTGGGCGAGGCCGCGCAGCGCGAACTTGCCCATCGCGAAGGTGGTGGAGTTGGCGTAGCCCTTCACGCTGGCCGAGGCGCCGGTGAAGAAGATCGCGCCGGCGCCGCGCGGCACCATGCGCTTCGCCGCCGACTGGGCGACGTGGAAGCCGCCCAGCGCGGTGATGTGCACCGCGCGGGCGACCTCGGCGGGATCGATCTCCAGGATGGGCCCGCGCACCCGGGCGGAGGCGTTGAACACGGCGATGTCGGGCAGGGCGATCTCGGACTCCACCCGTGCGAACAGCGCCTCGACGCTGGCGGCGTCGGCCACGTCGCATTCATAGGCCTTCGCGCCGGTCTCCGTGCAGAGCGCGTCCAGCTTGCCCGTGTTGCGCGCCGCCAGCGCCACCTGCACGCCCTCCGCCGCGAACCTGCGCGCCAGCGCGGCGCTCAGCCCCCGCCCCGCGCCCACGATCAGGGCCGTTTCCCTCTCTGCCATGACGGTCTCTCTCCCTTTACCCGTTATCCGGCGCGAAACGACGACCCTTGTCCGCTCCGATTGTCACCCCGGACCCGATCCGGGGTCCAGCCCCGCCGCCTGTCGCAGCCACCGGGCCGACACCCGTCGCGCCCTCCGCTGGACCCCGGATCAAGTCCGGGGTCCAGCGGAGAACCGGCTGCTGAAGTCTCAACGTCCGTAGAGCCCCTCCAGCGCCGCGCCGTATTTTTCGCGGATCAGGTGGCGGCGGATTTTCAGGGTCGGCGTCAGCAGGTCGTTGTCCTCCGTGAAGGGCTCCTCGGCCAGCGTGAAGCGGCGCACGCGCTCGATGGTCGACAGCTCGGCGTTGGCGCGTTCGATCGCGTCGCGGATCGCCTGGCGGAATCCATCGTGGCTGCCGAGCGCGGCGGTCTCGACGCCGCGTTCGCGCGCGAAAGCCGCGGCGAAGGTCTCATCGGGTGCGATCAGCGCCACCAGATGCGGCCGCTTGTCGCCGTAGACCATCGCCTGGCCGATCTCCGGCTGGAGGGTCAGCAGCCCCTCGACCCGCTGCGGCGAGATGTTGTCGCCGCCCGAATTGACGATGATATCCTTCTTGCGGTCGGTGATGCGCAGATAGCCGTCCTCGTCGAACTCGCCGACATCGCCGGTGTGCAGCCAGCCGTCGCGGATCGTCTCCGCCGTCGCCGCCTCGTTGCCCCAGTAGCCCTGCATCAGCAGCTCGCCCCGGGCGAGGATCTCCCCGTCCCCGGCGATGCGCACCTCGACGTCCTGCAGCGGCGGGCCCACGGCCTCGATCTTGATCCGCGACGGCGGGTTGCAGCTGATCACCGGCGCCGATTCGGTCTGGCCGTAGCCTTGCAGCAGCCTGACGCCCAGCGCGGTGAAGAACAGCCCGACCTCGTAGTTCAGCGGCGCGCCGCCGGAGACCATCGCCTTCAGCCTGCCGCCGAACCGCTTCGCCACCTTGCGGCGGACCAGCAGGGTCAGCGCCGCGTCGGTCAGCCGCTCGCCCAGCGTCAGCGAGCCCGGCGCCTCGTACCGCTTGGAGCCCAGCGTGACGGTCTTCTCGAACAGCGCCTCCTTGCGGCCGCCGGCCAGGCTCACGCCGCGCCGGATGCGCTCGTACATCGCCTCGTAGAGCCGGGGCACGGCGGTCATGATGGTCGGGCGCACCTCCTCCATGTTCGCGGACAGCTTGTCGACGCCCTCGGCGTAGTAGATCTGCGCGCCCACCGCGATGGGGAAGAACAGCCCCGCCATATGCTCGTATGCGTGCGACAGCGGCAGGAAGGACAGGAACACCTCGTCCTTCAGCCCCAGCTCGGCCAGCAGGATGCGCGCGCCGTTGCAGTTGGACAGGATCGCGCCGTGGCTGAGCATCACTCCCTTGGGCGTGCCGCCGGTGCCGCTGGTGTAGATCAGACAGGCGGTGTCGGTGCGCGCGGCGGCCTCGGCGGCCTGCACGGCCTCCGCCAGCGCGTCGCCGGCCTCCGCGATCGTCTCGTCCCAGCGGTGCAGCGTCAGGTCGGGCGTCTGGGGTGGCTTGACCTCGTCCATGGTGACGGCGAAGCGCAGGTCGGGCGCGCGGATCGCGGCGGGAAGCACCTTCTCCGCCAACGCGGCGGTGGATACGATCACGCCCTTCGCGCCGCTGTCGGTCAGCAGATGCAGGTGGTCGCCCACACCGTTGGTCGTGTAGGCGGGCACCGTGATCGCGCCGGCGGCCATGATGGCGATGTCGGCGATGGGCCATTCCGGCCGGCTTTCGCTGACCAGCGCGACCCGGTCGCCGGGTTCCACCCCCAGCGCCTTCAGCCCCTTCGCCAGCGCCGCCGCGCGCCGCGCCGCCTCCGCCCAGCTCACGGGCCGCCAGGCGCCGTCCCGCTTGCTCCAGGCGAACGGCTTCCCGCCCAGCCGCGCCGCCTGGCGGAAGAACAGCGCGGCGAGGCTCGGTATGCCGTCGGTGTCCATGCGCACTCCCTGTTGGTTCTGGTCTCCGAAGCCCTTATATCGTGCGGAGAAAGAAGGAGTCACCCATGCCCGCCCAGACGAAGACCAAATCGGAGTTCGGCCGCCTGCCCCGATGGAATCTCGACGATCTCTATCCCGGCCCGAAAAGCGCCGTGCTTCATGGCGATCTGAAACGGGCGGAGAAGGCGGCCGCCGCCTTCCACCGCAACCATGCGGGCAAGGTCGAGAAGATGGGCGGCGACGCGCTGGGCGCGGCCATCGCCGCGTTCGAGGAGATCGACGAGACGCTCGACCGGGCGATGAGCTACGCACAGCTCCTCTACGCCGCCAATGTGGCGGACGCGGAAACCGGGCGCTTCTACCAGACCGTGCAGGAGCGGGTGACGGACATCTCGGCGAAGCTCGTCTTCTTCGGGCTGGAGATCAACCGCATCGACGACGCGGCGCTGGCGAAGAAGCTGAAATCGAAGACGCTGGCGCATTACGCCTCGTGGATACGCGACATGCGCAGCTTCCGCCCCCACCAGCTGTCGGAGGACATGGAGCGGCTGCTGCACGACAAGCGGGTGGCGGGGCGCGCCGCCTGGAACCGGCTGTTCGACGAGACCATGGCCGCACTCCGCTTCCGCGTCGGTCGCGAGGAACTGACCACCGAGCAGACGCTGCATCTGCTGTCCGATTCGTCCGGTGTGAAGCGTAAGCAGGCGGCCAAGGCGCTGGGCAAGGGGCTGGGCGAGAACGTGCGGCTGTTCACGCTGATCACCAACACGCTCGCCAAGGACAAGGAGATCGAGGACCGCTGGCGCAGCTTCCCGCGCCCCGAATCGTCGCGCAACCTCGCCAACCATGTCGAGGACGAGGTGGTGGCGGCGCTGGTCGCCGCGGTGAAGGACGCCTATCCGAAGCTGTCGCACCGCTACTACCGCTACAAGGCGAAGCGGATGGGCCGGAAGACGCTGGATTACTGGGACCGCAACGCGCCGCTGCCGGCGGCCGACGACCGGCCGATCCCGTGGCGCGACGCGCGCCGCCTCGTGCTCGACGCCTACGGCGCGTTCTCCCCGGACCTCGCCGACGTGGGACGGCGCTTCTTCGACCATGCCTGGATCGACGCCGAGGCGCGGCCCGGCAAGGCCTCGGGCGCCTTCGCCCACCCCACCGTGCCGTCGGCGCATCCCTACCTGCTGCTGAACTACATGGGGCGCGCGCGCGACGTGATGACGCTGGCGCACGAGCTTGGCCACGGGGTGCACCAGGTGCTGGCCGGGCCGCAGGGCCACCTGAAATGCGCCACGCCGCTGACGCTCGCGGAAACCGCCTCGGTGTTCGGCGAGATGCTGACCTTCCGCGCGCTGCTGGCGCGCCAGTCCGATCCGGCGAAGCGCGAGGCGATGATCGCCGGCAAGGTCGAGGACATGCTGAACACCGTGGTGCGCCAGATCGCGTTCTACGAGTTCGAGCTGCGCGTCCACGCGGAGCGCCGCGAGGGCGAGCTGTCCTCCGAGCGCATCGGCGGGATCTGGCTCGACGTGCAGCGCGAGAGCCTGGGCCCCGCGATCCGCTTCGAGGAGGAGTACAGCTACTACTGGAGCTATATCCCGCATTTCGTCCATTCGCCGTTCTACGTCTACGCCTACGCCTTCGGCGACTGCCTCGTGAACTCGCTCTATGCGGTTTACGAGAACGCGCATGAAGGCTTCGCCGCGCGCTATCTCGACATGCTGCGTGCCGGCGGCACGCTGCACCACAGGGACCTGCTGGCGCCGTTCGGGCTCGACGCCTCCGATCCCGCCTTCTGGTCGAAGGGGCTGGGCGTCGTGTCCGGGCTCATCGACGAGCTCGGCGCCTGACATGGCGGAGGGGCGCAGCGGGAAACCGGAGCGCGATACTAAACAGGTACGCGCGGAGCGCGACGACGAGCGGGCGACGCTCGGCGGGCGCGTGCGCCGCTACGCCCGCGTCGGCACCGCGGTCGGCGGTCTGGCGGCCCGGCTGGCGGGGAACCGCTATCTCGGCGTGGAGATCGACCGCGACAGGCATGCCCGCTCGCTGCGCGACGCGCTGGGCGGGCTGAAGGGGCCGCTGATGAAGGTGGCGCAGATCATGTCGACCGTGCCCGACATGCTGCCCGCCGAATACGTCGCCGAGCTCGCCCATCTGCAATCCAACGCGCCTCCGATGGGCTGGCTGTTCGTGCGCCGGCGCATGGCGACGGAGCTCGGCCCGGACTGGCAGAAGAAATTCAGGGAATTCGGACGCGAGGCGGCGGCGGCGGCCTCGCTCGGCCAGGTCCACCGCGCCACCGGGCATGACGGCGCCGACCTCGCCTGCAAGCTGCAATATCCGAACATGCAGTCGGCGGTGGAGGCCGATCTGCGCCAGCTCAAGCTGATCTTCGCGCTGTACCGCCGCTACGATCCCTCGATCGACACGACCGACATCCACAAGGAGGTCGCGGCCCGGCTGCGCGAGGAGCTGGATTACGAGCTGGAGGCGAAGCATATCCGGCTCTACCGCCAGATGCTGCGCGGCGAGGACGGCGTCCATGTGCCGAAGCCGGCGCCGGCGCTGTCGACGCGGCGGCTGCTGACCATGAGCTGGCTCGACGGCGTCAACCTTTCCACCGTCAGCGAATGGCCGGTCGAGACGCGGAACCATATCGCCTACAACCTGTTCCGCGCCTGGTATGTGCCGTTCTACAGCTACGGCGTGATCCACGGCGACCCGCATCTCGGCAACTATTCGGCGCGGGAGGACGGGGCGATCAACCTGATCGATTTCGGCTGCATCCGCATCTTCCGCTCGCCCTTCGTCAAAGGGGTGATCGACCTCTATAACGCGCTCGAGACCGGCGACCGCGACCTCGCGGTCAGCGCCTACGAGACCTGGGGGTTCGCGAATCTCTCCAACGAGGTGATCGACACGCTCAACCTCTGGGCGGAGTTCGTCTACGCGCCGCTGCTGGAGGACCGCGAGCGGCTGATCCAGGACACCGGCGGCACGATGTACGGCGCCCAGGTGGCGGGCAAGGTCCATGCAGAGCTGCGCCGGCTCGGGGGCGTGAAGCCGCCGCGCGAGTTCCTGCTGATGGACCGCGCGGCCATCGGGCTGGGCTCGGTGTTCCTGCGCCTCGACGCCCATATCAACTGGCACCGCCTGTTCCAGGGGCTGATCGAGGATTTCGACGTGGACGCGCTGGAAAAGCGCCAGGCGAAGGCGCTGAAGGCGGCGGAGATGGAGATGACGGACTGACGCCCGGCCAAGTCCGGAAAATCCCGGTTTCGCGCCGGAATTTGCAATTCCTTCACCTTGGGCCCATATCAATTGTGGGCTTTGCTTGTCGGCCGAATTCTGGTAGACAGGCGCTCCCCGGCCTCGTGCCGGGTCTGTTTTTCTGGGTCATGGCTTAAGGAGAAGCTGGGAACCGTGCAGGTATTCGTTCGCGACAACAACGTCGATGGTGCCCTCAAGGCGCTGAAGAAGAAGATGCAGCGCGAGGGCATCTGGCGCGAAATGAAGCGTCACCGCTCTTACGAGAAGCCGTCCGAGCGCCGCGTGCGCAAGCAGGCGGAAGCCGTGCGCCGCACCCGCAAGCTCGAGCGCAAGCGGCTGCAGATCGAGGGCTTCTAGCCCCTTCCAACGTTTCCGGCACAGGCCGCGTCCCCGGTCCGGGGGCGGGGGCTCCGAGTCCCGACGCCGGCGACAGCCGGCGTCAGTCGTTTCTGCCCTCTCGCTCCCTCAGCACGTCCACGATCGCGCCGGTCAGCACCGCCACCTCCTCCGGCGTCGCGATCAGCGGCGGCATCAGGTAGACGACGTCGCCGAACGGGCGCAGCCACACCCCGCGCTCCACGAAGCGGTCCTTCATCCACGGAAAATCGCGTGGCGATTCGAGCTGCACCGCGCCCATCGCGCCGAAGGCGCGCACGTCCCTGACACCCAAGATATCCCGGCAGGGGGCGAGCCCTGCCGCGATCTCCGCCTCCATCGCGGCGGCGCGGGCGACCGTCGTCCCATCGGCAAACAGGTCCAGCGCGGCCAGCGCGGCGGCGCAGCCCAGCGGGTTCGCCATGTAGCTCGGCCCGTGCATCAGCGCGCGGGAGGCATCGTCCGACAGGAAGGCGTCGAACACGGCCGCGCTCGCCGCCGTGGCCGCCATGCCGATGGCGCCGCCGGTCATCGCCTTGCCGATGCAGACGATGTCGGGCACGACGCCGGCATGGTCGCAGGCGAACATCCGCCCGGTGCGGCCGAACCCGGTGGCGATCTCATCGGCGATGAACAGCATTCCGTGCCGCCGCGCCGCCTCCGCGACGAAGCGCAGCGTGTCGGCGTCGTGCAGCTTCATGCCCCCGGCGGCCTGCAGCATCGGCTCGACGATCACGGCCGCGGCCTCGTCGCGATGGCGCGCCAGCAACGACTCGAACGCCGCGCGCGCCTCCGCCGTGCGGGGGATGTCGGCCAGGACCTGTTCGGGGAAATAGCCGCGGAACAGCGCATGCATGCCCTCAATCGGGTCGCAGACCGACATCGCGCCCATCGTGTCGCCGTGATAGCCGAAGCGGAAGCAGACGAAGCGGTTGCGCGCCGCCTCGCCGCGGTTGCGCGCCGCCTCGCCGCGGTTGCGCCAGTACTGCACCGCCATCTTCATCGCCACCTCGACCGCGACCGAGCCGGAATCGCAGAAGAAGACATGGCCCAGCGCCGCCTCCGTGCCCGCGCCCGGCAGCACGGCGGCGAGCCGGTCGGCGAGCGCCAGCGCCGGCTCGTGCGTCAGCCCGCCGAACATCACATGCGGCATGGCGCGGAGCTGCGCCTCCATCGCGGCGACGATATGCGGGTGGTTGTAGCCGTGGCAGGCCGTCCACCACGACGCGATGCCGTCCAGCAGCGTGCGCCCGTCTTCCAGGTGGATGCGGGTGCCCTCCGTCCGCACCGCCTTCCACGGCGCGGGCTCGGTCTGCATCTGGGTGTAGGGCCGCCAGACGCGGCGCAGGCGGGGATCGGGCGCGCCGGTCACGGTGCCTACGGCGCGGAAGGGTCCATCGGGTGCAGCCCCAGCCGGTCGAACAGGGCCCTGTCGGCCGCGCTCGCCGGGTTCTCGGTGGTCAGCAGCATGTCGCCATAGAAGATGGAGTTCGCCCCGGCGAGGAAGCACAGTGCCTGCATCTCGTCGGTCATGTCCTCGCGGCCGGCGGACAGGCGGACGACGGAGGCGGGCATCATGACCCGCGCCGCCGCGATGGTGCGCACGAATTCCAGCCCGTCCACCGGCTCCGCCCCTTCCAGCGGCGTGCCGGCGACGGCGACCAGCCGGTTGACCGGCACGCTCTCCGGATGCCGCGGCAGGCTCGCCAGCGTGGCCAGCATGGCCGCGCGGTCGGCGCGCCCCTCGCCCATGCCGACGATGCCGCCGCTGCAGACATGGATGCCGGCGTCGCGGACGCGGGACAGCGTGTCCAGCCGGTCGGAGAACCGGCGGGTGGAGATTATCTCGCCGTAGAACGCCTCCGACGTATCGATATTGTGGTTGTAGTAGTCCAGCCCCGCCTCGGCCAGCCGGGCGGCCTGCGGGCCGGTCAGCATGCCGAGCGTGACGCAGGTCTCCATCCCCAGCGCCTTGACCGCGCCGATCATCTCGCAGACGGGGGCGAGCTGCGCATCGGTCGGGCTGCGCCAGGCCGCGCCCATGCAGAACCGGCTGGCGCCCGCGTCCCTGGCGCGCCGCGCGGCCTCGGTCACGCGGTCGAGCCCCAGCAGCGCCTCGCGCTCCAGCCCGGTGTCGTAATGCGCGCTCTGCGGGCAGTAGGCGCAGTCCTCCGGGCAGCCGCCGGTCTTGATCGACAGCAGGGTGGAAAGCTGCACCGCGTTGGGATCGAAATGCGCCCGATGCGCCGCCTGGGCGCGGAAGATCAGGTCGTTGAACGGCAGATCGAATAGCGCCAGCGCCTGGGCCTGCGTCCAGTCGTGCCGGATGTCGGGGTCGGGCGCGGCATGCGCCTCGGGAGGCAGGGTGGTTGCCATGCGGCGCTTATAGCATGCGATTCGGGACGGCGCGATTCGGAGTCTCGGCCCTAGGCGCGATGGCGCGCGCGGGTGTATTAACGCCTCGATGGGCGACGGAAAACACAGCCTCGCGCAATTCGCGGCCGGCAAGCTCGCGGCGCTGGAGGCTTCGAGTCTGCGGCGGGGGCTGACGGTCACGTCGCGCGGGCCGGCCGGCGCCGCGACGCGGGGCGGGCGGGCGCTGGTCTCGTTCTGCTGCAACGACTATCTCGGTCTCAGCCAGCATCCCGCCGTCAAGCAGGCCGCGGCGGCGGCGTTGGCGCAGTACGGGGCCGGGTCGGGGGCGTCGCGGCTGGTGACCGGCAACCACCCGCTCTATGAGGCGCTGGAAGCGGCACTGGCGCGGATCAAGGGCACCGAGGCCGCCTGCGTGTTCGGCAGCGGCTACCTCGCCAATCTCGGCATCGTGCCGGCCTTCGCGGGCGCGGGGGATCTGATCCTCGCGGACGAACTCAGCCATGCCTCGATGCATGCGGGCATCGTGGCGAGCCGCGCCGAGGCGCATTTCTTCGCCCATAACGATGCGGCCGACTGCCGCCGGCTGCTGGAGGCGCACCGAGGCGGCGCGCGGCACTGCATCGTGATGACCGAGGGCGTGTTCTCGATGGACGGCGACCGCGCGCCGCTGGCGGCGCTGGCCGACCTCGCCGACGAATTCGACGCCTGGCTGATGACCGACGACGCGCACGGGCTCGGCGTGCTCGGCGGCGGGCGGGGCAGCGCGGCGGAAGCGGGCGTCGCCGGGCGCGTCGCGCTGCAGATGGGCACGCTGTCCAAGGCCGTGGGCTCCTATGGCGGCTATCTCTGCGCCGCCCGCCCGGCGATCGAGCTGCTGGCCAGCCGGGCGCGCAGCCTGGTCTATTCCACCGCCCTGCCGCCGGCCTCGGTCGCCGCCTCCTACGCCGCGCTGGACCTGATCGAGCAGGGGGGCGCGCTGGTCGCCGCGCCGCTGGCCAGGGCGCGGCGCTTCACCGCGGCGCTGAACCTGCCCGAGGCCGAAAGCCCCATCGTGCCGCTGATCGTCGGCGATCCGGCGCGGGCGCTCGCCGCTTCCTCCGCGCTGGAGCAGGCCGGATTCCTGGTCACCGCCATCCGCCCGCCGACCGTGCCGGCGGGCACCGCCCGGCTCCGCTTTACCTTCGCCGCCGACCACGCCGAGGCCGATATCGACCGGCTGGTTACCGCCGTGCGGGGGCTGGATCTGGCGGGGGCATGATGTTGCAACATCTGCCGTCCCCCCCTCCCCGACCCTCCCCCGCGAGGGGGGAGGGGGCGCTGTTGCGACACCTCACTTCAAATACTCCCTCCCCCCTCGCGGGGGAGGGTCGGGGAGGGGGGGCTGCCTGCCCCGGGACCGGGTGCCGGCCATGAGCGGGCTGTTCGTCACCTCGACCGGCACCGGGATCGGCAAGACGCTGGTGACGACGCTGCTGATCGGCCGGCTCCGGGCGCAGGGGCGGGTTGTGGCGGCGGTCAAGCCGGTGATCACCGGGTTCGATCCGGCGGACGCCGCGGCCAGCGACACCGGCCTGCTGCTGGCGGCGCTTGGCCGCGCCGTGACGGCGAGGAACGTCGCCGCGATCTCGCCCTGGCGCCTCAAAGCGCCGCTGTCCCCGGACATGGCGGCGTCGCGCGAAGGCGCGACGCTGTCCGCCGCCACGATTGCCGCCTTCTGCCGCGACGCCGACCGGCCCGGCCAGGTCACGCTGGCGGAAGGCGTCGGCGGGGCCATGGTGCCGCTGGGCGGGCGGGAGACCCTGCTGGATGCGATGGCCGCGCTCGGCTGGCCGGCGGTGCTCGTGGCGGGCAGCTATCTGGGCACGTTGAGCCATACCCTGACCGCCGCCCGCGCGCTGGCCGGGGCGGGGGTGAATCTGGCCGGCCTCGTGATCAGCGAATCGCCCGAAAGCCCCGTGCCGCCCGCCGAGACGGCGGCGACGCTCTCCCGTTACGTGACGTCCGTCCCGGTGATCGTCGTGCCGCGCCTGGATCCGGCGGCCCCGCCCGCCCGCGGCCTGCCCGATCTCACCGTGCTGGCGGGCGCGGCGCCGTGACCGGCACAGCGACGCGGGCGCGCGGCGGGATGGCGCATGTTACCCTTGGCAACCCCGCGGCTGTTGTGCATTGTGCCGCCGGGGTCATGGGTAATGAATTGATATCCAATCCAGCATGAAGATCGCGGTTTCCAGAGAACGCCGCGCGGGCGAGG
This sequence comes from Alphaproteobacteria bacterium, assembly GCA_009377375.1. Classification (GTDB taxonomy): domain Bacteria; phylum Pseudomonadota; class Alphaproteobacteria; order MPNO01; family UBA2964; genus WHUE01. The sequence goes on from WHUE01000012.1 coordinate 27,745, forward strand.
CGCGCGTCGCGGCATCCCCCGACACGGTGAAGAAGCTCGTCGGGCTCGGCTTCGACGTCGTCATCGAATCCGGCGCCGGCGACGGCGCGTCCTTCACCGATGCCGCCTTCGCCGAGGCCGGCGCCGTCATCGCCGCCGACGAGGCGCAGGCGCTGGACGGCGCCGATATCGTGCTCAAGGTGCAGCGCCCGATGACGGCGGCGGAGGGCGGGCCGGACGAGCTCGCCATGATGAAGCCGGGCACGATTCTGGTCGGCACGCTGGCGGCGCTGTCCAACCGGGAGCAGGCGGAGGCTTGGGCGAAGGCGGGGATCACCGCCTTCGCGCTGGAGCTGCTGCCGCGCATCACCCGGGCGCAGTCGATGGACGTGCTGTCGTCGCAGTCCAGCCTCGCCGGCTACAAGGCGGTGCTCGACGCCGCGCAGGAATTCAGCCGCGCCTTCCCGATGATGATGACCGCGGCGGGCACCATCCCGCCGGCGCGGGTCTTCGTGCTGGGCGCGGGCGTCGCCGGGCTGCAGGCCATCGCCACGGCGCGGCGTCTCGGCGCGATCGTGTCCGCCTACGACGTGCGCCCCGCGGTGAAGGAGCAGGTCGAAAGCCTCGGCGGCAAGTTCGTGCAGGTGGACGAGGCGGCGACGAAGGACGCGGAGACGGCGGGCGGCTACGCCAGGGAAATGGGCGAGGAGTACCAGAAGCGGCAGGCCGGGGTGATCCACGAGACGCTGAAGAAGCAGGACATTGCCATCTGCACCGCCCTGATTCCCGGCCGGCCGGCCCCGGTGCTGATCACCGACGAGATGGTGGCCGACATGAAGCCCGGCTCGGTGATCGTGGACATGGCGGTGGAGGCCGGCGGCAACTGCACGCTGAGCCGGCCCGGCGAGGTGGTGGAGGCGAACGGCGTTCGCATCGTCGGCCATCTGAACATCCCCGCGCGCATAGCCGCCGACGCCTCGTCGATGTACGCGAAGAACCTGCTGAACTTCGTCGCCCCGCTGGTCGACGCCGAAACGAAGGCGCTGAAGATCGACTGGGAGGACGAGATCGTCAGGGGCTGCCTCGTGGCGCGCGACGGCAGGGTGGTGCATGAGCGGCTCGGCGGCGCGCCCGCCGCCCCCGCGGAAGGAAAGGCGGACTGACCATGGAACGGATCGCCAATGCCGTCGGCATCGCCACGGTCAACGAGCCCACGCTGATCATGCTGTTCACCGTGTTCGTGCTGGCGGTGTTCGTCGGCTACTACGTGGTGTGGAACGTCACCGCGGCGCTGCATTCGCCGCTGATGAGCGTGACCAATGCGATCTCGTCGGTGATCATCGTCGGCGCGCTGATCGCCGCCGGGCCGATGGAGGTCAACTTCTCCAAGGTCATGGGGTTCGTCGCGGTCGTCCTGGCCTCGATCAACATATTCGGCGGTTTCATCGTCTCGCAGCGCATGCTGCAGATGTACCGCAAGAAGAAGTAGCGGCGGGGAGGACAGGGATTTGTCGGCCGAGCTTACCGGTTTCGCCTACCTGATCGCGGCGATCTGCTTCATCCTCGCGCTGCGCGGGCTGTCGTCGCCGGAAACCGCGCGCCAGGGCAACATCATCGGCATCTGCGGCATGGCGATCGCCATCGCCACCACGCTGGCGAGCCCCGAGGTGCTGAGCTACACGTGGATCCTCGCCGGCATCGTCATCGGCGGCGCCATAGGCACCGTGATCGCGCTGAAGATTCACATGACGGCGCTGCCGCAGCTCGTCGCCGCCTTCCACAGCCTGGTCGGCCTCGCCGCCGTGTTCGTCGCCTCGGCCACGCTGTATGCGCCCGACGCCTACGGCATCGGCTCGGTCGGCTCCATCAAGACCGCGAGCCTGGTCGAGATGGCGGTCGGCGCCGCGATCGGCGCGATCACCTTCACCGGCTCCATCGTCGCCTTCGCCAAGCTGCAGGGGCTGGTCACCGGCGCGCCGCTGGTCTTCACCGGCCAGCATGCGCTGAACGCGGTGCTCGGCATCGCCGCCGTCGCGCTGGTCGTGTTCTTCGCGCGGGAGGAAAGCCATCTCGCCTACTGGGGCATCGTGGCGCTCGCGCTGGCGCTCGGCTTCCTGATGATTCTCCCCATAGGCGGCGCCGACATGCCGGTGGTGATCTCGATGCTCAACTCCTATTCCGGCTGGGCGGCCTGCGGCATAGGCTTCACGCTCGGCAACACGCTGCTGATCATCACCGGCGCGCTGGTCGGCTCGTCGGGCGCGATCCTCAGCTACATCATGTGCAAGGGGATGAACCGCTCCTTCATCAGCGTGATCCTGGGCGGGTTCGGCGCCGACGATTCCGCGGTGGCCGCGGGCGGACCCTCGGGCGACCGCGCCGTGCGCCAGGGCAGCGCCGAGGACGCGGCGTTCATCATGAAGAACGGCGGCAAGGTCATCATCGTGCCGGGCTACGGCATGGCGGTGGCGCAGGCCCAGCACGCCGTGCGCGAGATGGCCGACATCCTGAAGGCCGAGGGGGTGGACGTCTCCTACGCCATCCATCCGGTGGCGGGGCGCATGCCGGGGCACATGAACGTGCTGCTGGCCGAGGCCAACGTGCCCTATGACGAGGTGTTCGAGCTGGAAGTGATCAACAACGCCTTCGCCATGGCCGATGTCGCCTATGTCATCGGCGCCAACGACGTGACCAACCCGGCCGCGAAGACCGACCCGGCCAGTCCGATCTACGGCATGCCGATCCTCGACGTGGAGCGGGCCAAGACGGTGCTGTTCGTGAAGCGCTCCATGGCGTCCGGCTATGCCGGCGTCGACAACGAGCTGTTCTTCCGCGACAACACCATGATGCTGTTCGGCGACGCCAAGAAAATGACGGAAGAGATCGTCCACGCGCTGGGATAGGACCGCCCGACCGGGGTTTTGACCTCGGCGCCGCACGACCCATATAACGCCCATGGCCATTCTGAAGATCGCCCACATGGGGCACCCCGTTCTTGCCCGCGTCGCCGACGCGGTGGCGGACCCGACCGCGCGGGAGATCCGCCTGCTGGTCGAGGACATGATGGAGACCATGGCCGACGCCCAGGGGGCGGGCCTGGCCGCGCCGCAGGTGCACGTGCCGAAGCGGGTGATGATCTTCACCGCGCCGAAGGAGCGCGCCGAGCAGGACAATCCCGATCTGGCCGAGACCGATTTCTGCGGCATGACCCCGCTGATCAACCCGGACTGGGAGCCGCTGTCGGACGAGCTGGCGATCGGCTGGGAAGGCTGCCTGTCGGTGCCCGGGCTGACCGGCGCGGTGGCGCGGCATACGCATATCCGCTATCGCGGCTTCACCCCCGCCGGGCAGAGGCTGGAGCGCGAGGCCACCGGGTTCCATGCCCGCGTGTTCCAGCACGAGTTCGACCATCTCGACGGCATCCTCTACCCGCAGCGGATGCACGATCTCAGCCTGCTGGTGTTCACCGAGGAGGCGCGCCGCTTCGGCCTGCCGGAGATCCCGGCGGACGACGAGGAGGACGATGACGACGCCGCCGCCTGATCCCGCCGGGGCCGGACGCGATGCGGGCGACCGGACGCGCCGGCGCGACGCGCTGCTGCTGGCGGCGCTGCCCCATGTCGCCTTCGACGGCTGGGGACGCGCCACGCTGGCCGCGGCCGCGCGGGATCTGGGGATGAAGGCTGCGGACGCCGAGCGCCATTTTCCCGGCGGCGCGGCCGATCTGGTCGCCCATTTCAGCGACTGGGCGGACCGGCGCATGACGGCCGCGCTCGTGGAGCACGAGCTCGGCGGCATGCGGCTGCGCGACCGGATCGCGCTGGCGGTGCGCACCCGCACCGAGGCGCTGGCGGCGCATCGCGAGGCGGTGCGCCGGGCGCTGTCCTGGCTGGCGATGCCGCTGAACGCGCTGCTGGGCCTGCGGCTGCTCTATCGCAGCGTCGATGCGATCTGGCGCGCGGTCGGCGACCGGTCCGTCGATTTCAGCTTCTACACCAAGCGGGCGCTGCTCGCCGGGGTACTGTCGTCCACGGTGCTCTACTGGCTCGACGACGATTCGGACGGCGCCGCCGAAAGCTGGGCCTTCCTCGACCGGCGCATCGCCGACGTGATGCGCATCCCCCGGCTCACCGGACGGGTGCGCGGGGCCGCGGCGAGGCTGCCCGACCCGTTCCGCCTGATGCGCGGGCTGCGCGGCGGCGCGCGGCGGTTCCGCCGGGCCTGACCCGCCGGCTTTCCCGCCGCTATTCCGGCTTAAGCGGCACGGCCTTCGTCTGGTCGGCGCGGAATTTCTCCACCGCCCTGGCGACCGCCGGATCGGACAGGCCGAGGATGGCGGCGGCCAGCAGCGCGGCATTCACCGCGCCTGCGCGCCCCACCGCCAGAACGCCGACGGGAATGCCGCCCGGCATCTGCACCATCGACAGCAGGCTGTCCATCCCGCCCATGACGCGGGTCTCCATCGGCACGCCGAGCACCGGCCTCGCGGTCATCGCCGCGACGACGCCGGGCAGCGCCGCGGCCATGCCGGCGCCGGCGATGAACACCTGCGTCCCGCCCTGGTCCAGCGCCTTCACCCAGTCCGCCAGCCGGTCCGGGGTGCGGTGGGCGGAATGGACCGCGACCTCGTGGCCGATCTTCAGCTTCTTCAGCGTGTCCGCCGCGTGGCGCATGGTCTCCCAGTCGGACTGGCTGCCCATGACGATGCCGACGCGCGGCGCCCCGCCTGCCGTGGCGGGCTTCTTCGATGGTGTCCTGGCCATGTGATCGAGCGTCTCCCGGTAATGGTCGCGGCATTATAGGGAGCGGGGATGCGTCCGCAACGCCGCGCAAGCATTCGTTAATGAAATCGATGCACTCTGGTCGTCACAAGGAGCCGACGGCATGACCGCCGCCCCGCGCGGTGCGATTCTCCAGGGCTTCAAACTGCGGGCGCGCGCGGCTGATGAAGATTTCGGACACCAGGAGCACGACGCCGGCGTCCCGCTACGCCGCCGCCTACAGCCGGACGGCGGCCGTCTCCGCGCCGGCCCCGCTCGCCGCCCCGGCGGATTCCGCCAGCATTCTCGGCATTCCCGCCGGCGAGTTGACGCCCAAGGTGCGCGACGCGCTGATGCGGCTGATGCAGGAGGTGGACAGCCTGCGCCGGGAGCTGGAGCAGAGCCGCCAGCGCATCGCCTATCTGGAGCAGCTCGCCGACCAGGATTCGCTGGCCCCGGTGGCCAACCGCCGTGCCTTCGTGCGCGAGCTGTCGCGCACCATCGCGTTCTCCGAGCGCTACAATTCGCCCTCCAGCGTGATCTATTTCGACGTCAACGGCCTCAAGCCGATCAACGACACGTACGGCCACCCGGCAGGCGACGCCGCGCTGATGCAGATCGCCGACGCGCTGGTGGAGAACGTGCGCGAATCGGACATCGTCGGTCGGCTCGGCGGCGACGAGTTCGCGGTCATCCTGAGCCACGGCGACGAGGAGGCGGCGCGGGAGAAGGCGGAATCGCTGTCGGCGACGATCGAATCCCGGCCGCTCGACTGGAACGGCGCGGCGATCCCGCTGCGCGTGTCCTGGGGCGTCTACACCTTCCGCGGTGGCGACAGCGCCGGCGAGGCCCTGGCGGCCGCCGACCGCGCGATGTACGCCCACAAGCAGCAGTGGAAGACGGTCCGCGGCTGACGCACCGGCGCCGTTTCCGGCGCGGTCAGGCGATCCAGTCGGGCACCAGGCGGCTGCGGACGCGCGAGATCTGGTCCTTCAGCAGCAGCTTGCGTTTCTTGAGCCGCTGCATCTGGATCTGGTCGAACGGCCCCCCGCCGACGATGCGCGCAATGATATCGTCGAGGTCCCGGTGTTCGGTTTCCAGCTCCTTGAGCCGGGTTTGCAAGGCTTCGCGCTCTTCGTTTTCCATCGTTCCGGCGCTGTAATTGACGACGCAATCTAGCAAATTTTATCCCACCGCGGTGACTTACCGATTGACGTGGCCGGCCAAGAGGTAAAACTAGCGCCATGGCGGAAATCGGACGTATCGGTGTCCTGACCAGCGGCGGGGACTGCGCCGGTTTGAACGCCGCGATCCGCGCGGTGGCCCAGCGGGCCATTCTCGGATACGGCTGGCGTGTCTTCGGCATCCACGAGGGCACGCGCGGGCTGATGGACCGCCCGGTCGGCTGCAGGGAACTCACCCTCAGCATGTTCGACGGCAACGTGCTGCGCATGGGCGGCACCATCCTCGGCACCACGAACCACGGCGATCCGTTCCATTTCCCGATGCCCGACGGCAGTTACAGGGACCGGTCGGCGGAGATCGCGGAGGGCTACCATGAGTTGGGGCTCGATGCGCTGATTGCCATCGGCGGCGACGGCAGCCTGTCGATCGTGCGCCGGATCGCCGAGCAGGGCGGGATGAAGCTGATCGGCATTCCCAAGACCATCGACAACGACGTGCCGTTCACCGAGAACGCCATCGGCTACGTCACCGCCGTCGACGTCGCGACCGAGGCGCTGGACCGGCTGCAGCCGACGGCGGCCAGCCACAACCGGGTGATGCTTCTGGAGGTGATGGGGCGCGACAACGGCCATATCGCCATCAATACCGGCATCGCCGGCGGCGCCGACGTCATCCTGATTCCCGAAATCCCCTACACCATGCAAAGCGTCCGCCAGAAGCTCGAGGCGGTGCGGGCGGCGGGCCGAAACTTCGGCCTGGTCGTGGTCGCCGAGGCGGTGAAGACCGAGAACGGCGAACCCGTGATCACGCTCGGCCATGACGGCAAGCAGCGGCTCGGCGGGGTCGGCCACTATCTGGGACGCCGCATCACCGAGGAGACCGGCGCGGAGACGCGGGTAACGGTGCTGGGCCACACCCAGCGCGGCGGTACGCCCAGCCCGCGCGACCGGATATTCGCGTCCGCCTTCGGGGTTCACGCCGTCGATCTCGTGGCGCAGGGCAAGTTCGACCGTATGGTCGCCTGGGCCAACCGCGCCGTGATCGACGTGCCGCTGCGCGACGTCATCGATCATAACCATCCGGTCGACCTGAATGGAGCGATCGTGCATACCGCCCGCGGCCTGGGGATATGTCTTGGCGATTGAGCCACAAGGCACCATTTCAAATCTGTATGGGCCGGCTCCGGCGGCGTTTCTTGATTGGCAACGATGGAGGTTATCCATGAGCGTTTCGGAACATATCGAAACCCTTCGCGCAAAGCATCAGAAGCTGGAAGGGAGGCTGGAGGACGAGATCAACCGTCCCCACCCCGACGACACCCTGGTCGCCGATCTTAAAAAGGAAAAGCTCCGGATCAAGGACGAGCTGGCGCAGCTCACGACGCATTAGCCGCGCCGCAGACAAGCTGTGGGACCGGCCCGGGGTGGGCGGGCCGGAACAGGCTACGGTTTGTGAAACACAGGGGCGGATGCCGGGATCAGGCGCCGCCCTTTTGCATGTCCGGGGCGCTCAGGCCGTGACGGCGGCGACCGGCGCCGGGGCGCTGCCGGTCCGCGCGGCCCGGCGATAAGCCGCGGCGGCGCCGGCGGCTATGGCGCCCGGACCCTCATCCTCGAGCATGATCTGGCCGATCTGCTGCGCCACATAAGGCACGGCGGATGCGACGGCGAAGGCGCTGCTGGCGGCGACGCGCCGGATGGCGGCATCCCGCCCGGCCGCCGCCCTGCTTCCGGCGAGGCGGAAGGTGGGGTCGCCGGCCGCGGGCCGCTCGCGGTAGCTGCGGGGCCGGAAGGCCTTGCTGGCAGGGAGAATCTTCACCCGATGCTTCCGATAGATGGTCAGTCCGAAGCAGCAAACTTAGTGAAAAATAAATAAAAATCAACGAAAAATTAATGTAATTCCTAATATAGTTAATATTAATTAACATTAATCGGATTCAGACATCGTCTGTTAAGCATAGCACTGGGCCGCAGAATTCTGCCAAAAATATAAAGCCGGGCTTATGCACCGCAAACGCGGCGGTCGACGGTGTTTTTAACAAATTAGAAAGAGCTGCTGTCCTATCGTCAGGCCGTACCCCTTCGCCCCGTGCGGCAGGGGTGCAGGCTCCCATGTAGGGGGCGTGTTTTGCAGGAAGCAGAGTATGAGCGACTCAACCCACCAGCTTGAGCGCCTGCAGGCCGCTTACGAGGCCTCCGGCGATCTCGCCTATGACTGGAATCTCGTCGATGACGGGATCGCCTGGCTGGGCGGCAATCCGGCGAGTCTGGGGCTTCCGGCGTTCAGCGAGCTGTCGAACGGCGAAGCCTTCCATCAGCACATCCATCCCGACGATCTGACCGTTCGCCTGGAAGCGCTCTCGGCGCTCTACAAGGGGCGGCGCTCGTTCGAATGCGAATTCCGCTGCCGCGGCGGCGACGGCCGCTTCAGGCGTTTCCACGACCGCGGCGTGGCGGTCTATGGCCCCGACGGCCGCCCCTTGCGGCTGTCGGGCATTCTGCGCGCGGTCGGCGGGCAGCGTCGGGAGCCTTTGCGGGACCGCCATTTTGCCGATTACGACGAGTTGACCGGCCGCTACAGCCGCACCCGTCTGCACGAGGCGCTGGATCAGGCGATCTACTATGCGCTGCGCTACGACGTGTCCGGCGCCTTCATGGTGGTGGGGGTGGACAAGATCAACGTGGTCAACCAGGCGTTCGGCTACGAGGTCGCCGACGCGATCATACTGGCCATCGGCCAGCGACTGGACCGCTGCCTGCGCGCCAGCGACACGGTGGGCCGGCTTGGCGGCGACCGCTTCGGCGTCGTGCTGACCAACTGTCCCTCCTCGGACGTGCCCCAGGCGGCCGAAAAGCTGCTGGAGATCGCGCGCAACACCCGGATCGACACCCCGTCGGGGCCGATTCACGTCACCGTGTCGGTCGGCGCCGTGGTGTTCCCGCGTGCGATCCGCGCCTCGGTCGATGCCGTGACCAAGGCCGAGATCGCGCTGCAGAACGCCAAGCGGGCGAGCAGCAACTCGTGGTCGGTCTACAGCTATTCCGAAGAGCAGCGCCGCGACCACCGCCGCAACATGGTGGTCGCGGAACAGGTCAAACGGGCATTGACGGACGAGCGTCTCGCGCTGGCGTTCCAGCCCATCGTGCGCGCCAGCGATCACGTGCCCGAGATGCACGAATGCCTGCTGCGCATGACCCTGCCGGACGGCGAGCTCGTGCCCGCCGGGGCCTTCATGCCGGTTGTCGAGGAGCTGGGGCTTATCCGCCTCATCGACAAGAGGGTGCTGGAGCTGGCGATCGCCCAGATGGACACGCACCCGGCGGCGCGGCTCGCGGTCAACGTTTCGGCGCTGACGGCGACGAACCGGTCATGGCTGAGCGGCACGGTCGCCGCGCTGCGCCCGCGCCCGGAAATCGCCGAGCGGCTGACGGTGGAGATCACCGAAACCGCGGGGCTCGACGACGTGGAGGAATGCGCGCGTTTCGTCGCCACGCTGCGCGACCTCGGCTGCCGCGTCGCGCTGGACGATTTCGGCGCCGGCTACACCTCGTTCCGCCATCTCAAGATGCTCGCCGTCAACATGGTGAAGATCGACGGCTCCTTCGTCCGCGACATCGCCAACAACCCGGACAACCTGATCTTCATCCGCACCCTGATCGGCCTCGCCGGCAATTTCGGCCTCGACACGGTGGCCGAATGCGTCGAGCACATGGAAGAGGCCACGCTGCTGCGCGATGAAGGGGTGCAGTATCTTCAGGGCTATGCCTTCGGCAAGCCGTCCCTGATCCCGCCCTGGCCCTCCGCCGCGCCGCGCCAAATCGCCGCAGCGCCTGCGGAGCGCGTCAGACTGGGGCAGCGCCGTCTCGGCTGAGACTTCTTTTCCCCGTTTCGTCACCGTTTTCACTCCCCCGCGCCTTGCGCCTCGCTATACTTGGGCCATATCCCGAACTGTCAGCGAATAGGGGAATTTTCAGATGACCGATGTCGTCATAGCGTCCGCCGCGCGCACGCCGGTCGGCAGTTTCAACGGCGCGCTTTCCGCGCTTCCCGCATCCGAGCTCGGCTCGATCGCCATCCGCGAGGCGCTGTCGCGCGCCGGCGTCGAGGCATCCGAGGTGTCCGAGGTGGTGATGGGACAAATCCTCACCGGCGGCGCCGGGCAGAACCCGGCGCGCCAGGCCTCCATCGGCGCCGGCCTGCCCGTCGAGGTGCCGGCCTACGCGGTCAACCAGCTCTGCGGCTCGGGGCTGCGCTCGGTGGCGATGGGATTCCAGGCGATCCGCAACGGCGATTCCGGCATCGTCGTCGCAGGCGGGCAGGAGAGCATGTCCCGCGCGCCGCACTGCATCTATCTGCGCGAAGGCAAGAAGATGGGCGATGCGGAGCTGATCGACACCATGATCCGCGACGGGCTGTGGGACGCCTTCAACGGCTACCACATGGGCACCACGGCGGAGAACATCGCCGAGCAGTGGCAGATCAGCCGGGACGAGCAGGACGAATACGCCGCCATGTCCCAGCAGCGCGCCGAGACCGCGCAGAAGGCCGGGCGCTTCCGGGACGAGATCGTCCCCGTCGTCATCAAGACCCGCAAGGGTGAGGTGACGGTCGCCGACGACGAATATCCGCGCCATGGCACCACCCGGGAGACGCTCGCCAGCCTGCGCGCCGCCTTCAAGAAGGACGGCACGGTGACCGCCGGCAACGCGTCCGGCATCAACGACGGCGCCGCCGCGCTGGTGCTGATGGCGGCGGACGAGGCTTCGAGGCGCGGCATCGCGCCCGTCGCCCGCATCGTCGCCTGGGCCCAGGCCGGCGTCGATCCGGCAATCATGGGCACCGGGCCGATCCCCGCCAGCCGCCGCGCGCTGGAACGGGCCGGGTGGAGCGTCGACGACCTCGACCTGGTGGAGGCCAACGAGGCCTTCGCCGCCCAGACGCTCGCCGTCGGCAGGGACATGGGCTGGGACGCGGAGAAGGTGAACGTCAACGGCGGCGCCATCGCGCTCGGACATCCCATCGGCGCCTCGGGCGCGCGGGTCCTGGTCACGCTGCTGCACGAGATGCAGAAGCGCGATTCGAAAAAGGGCCTCGCCACGCTGTGCATCGGCGGCGGCATGGGCATCGCGCTCTGCGTGGCGCGGGACTAGACATATCCTGTACGGCGCATCCCGGCCGGGAGGGGCGGGTCGCGGACGGAACCGTAAGGGAGGGATGACGATATGGCGCGTGTGGCTGTGGTGACGGGAGGAACCCGCGGCATCGGTGAAGCCATCTGCAAACGGCTGAAGGAAGCGGGTTACACCGTCGCCGCGATCTACGGCGGCAACGACGCGGCGGCGAAGACCTTTACCGACGCCACGGGCATCCCCGCTTACAAGGTGGATGTCTCCGATTTCGGCGCGTGCAAGGCGGGGATGGAGAAGATCGCGGCCGAGCTCGGCCCGATCGAGGTGCTGGTCAACAACGCCGGCATCACCCGCGACGGCACCATGCACCGCATGAGTCACGAGAACTGGCAGGCGGTGATCGACACCAATCTCGGCGGCTGCTTCAACATGAGCCGTTGCGTGATCGACGGCATGCGCGAGCGCGGCTTCGGCCGCATCGTCAATATCGGCTCGATCAACGGCCAGGCCGGTCAGTACGGTCAGGTCAACTACGCCGCCGCTAAGTCCGGCATCCACGGCTTCACCAAGGCGCTGGCCCAGGAAGGCGCGGCGCGCGGGATCACCGTCAACGCCATCGCGCCGGGCTATGTCGACACCGAGATGGTGCGCGCCGTGCCGCCCGACGTGCTGGAGAAGATCATCGCGCGCATTCCGGCGGGCCGGCTCGGCAGCGCCGACGACATCGCCCGCGGGGTGCTTTTCCTGGTCGCCGACGCGGCCGATTTCGTCACCGGCGCCACGCTGTCGATCAACGGCGGCCAGCACATGTACTGAGGCGGGCGAGCGCCGCCGCCGCTACGCCACTTCGCCCGGGGTGACCAGCCGGGTGGCTATCAGCGACGGCCGCCTCGTGAAGGCGTCGAACCAGTCGGCCAGCGCCGCGTGCTCCGCCCGCCAGTCGAGATCCGGCAGGTGGATGGCCAGCAGTTCCAGCGCCACCGCGACGGTCAGCGTTCCCACCGTCGCTTCCTCCTTCAGCGCGCCGGCCTCGGCGTCCAGCGAGGCGAGGCCGCGCTCGACCACGCTGCGGTTGTGGGCGATCCATCCGGCGGACTGGCGCTCCGGCTTGCGCATCCTCTCGATCATGGCGAGCACGGCGGCGTCCATCATGCCGTCGGCCAGCGCCTGGAGGCGCAGCGCCTTCCATCGTTCGGGGCCGGATCGCGGGATCAGCCGGTTGCCGCCGTGCTCGCTGTCCAGGTATTCGATGATCACCGGCGAGTCGTAAAGCACCTGTCCGTCCTCGGCGATCAGGCAGGGCACCTTGCGCAGCGGGTTGGGCGAATCCGCCATGTCGTCGCGCTTCATCGGGTTGGTGGGGACGCGCTCGACCCTGTCCTGCAGCCCCAGCTCCTCGACGGCCAGCCAGACCTTGCGCACGAAGGGCGAGGCGGGGGAATAGTGCAGCTTCATCGTCATCGTTTTCTCACTTCGGTCCGGTCGCCTGCATCGACGGGCGCTGGCTGAATGCTTGGTACCACGCGGCGACTGCCGGCCAGCGCTCCTCCCACCCCTCGAGCTTGTCGGGCAGGCGCAGCAGGATCCAGTCGAGCCCGCATCCCAGCGCGATCTGGCCGATGGTCAGCTCGCCATTCAGAAGCGCCGCGTTGCTGTCGATCGCGTCCAGCGTGCGTTCGACCTTGGCCCAGTTGCGGCTCTCCCAGTCCTCCCAGTACTTCTCCGCCGGCCGCGCCCGTTCGCGCTGAACCGCGATGGCGGATTCGGTCATCCCGTCGGCCAGCGCCTCCAGCCACAGCGCGTTGCGCCGAGCTTCGGGCTGCTTCGGAATCAGCTTCGCGCCGTCATGCTGCCCGTCAAGCCAGGCGCAGATGACCGAGGATTCGATCATCGGCTTGCCGTCGTCGGTGATCAGCGTCGGCACCCGGCCCAGCGGGTTGTCCCGGGCCAGCCCGTCGGTGGGATCGGCGAAATCCGTGGGCACTCGCTCGATGCGGCCGTCGAGGCCGGTCTCGATCGCGGTGACCGTCACCTTGCGGACGAAGGGCGAACCGGCGGCGAAGCGCAGCTTCATTCAGAAATTGTCCTTGCGGGTGCGGATTTCGGCGAACACCGCGACCGGGTCGGCATCCGCCATGCCGATGGCGCGCTTCAGCGGCTCCGCGCCGGTGCGCAGGAACGGGTTGGTCTCGCGCTCCTCGCCCAGCGTCGAGGGCACGGTTGGCTTGCCGGCCTCGCGCAGCGCGTCGATCGCCTTCGACCGCGCCGCCAGCGCCGCGTTACCGGGCTCCACCGTCAGCGCGAATTTCGCGTTGGCCTGGGTGTATTCGTGGGCGCAGAAGACGCGGGCATCGTCCGGCAGCCCGTCATACTTCCCCAGCGAATGCCACATCTGCTCGAACGTGCCCTCGAACACGCGGCCGCAGCCCAGCGCGAACAGCGTGTCGCCGCAGAACAGCGCCTTGCTCCCCGGAAACCAGAACGAGATATGGCCGCGCGTGTGGCCGGGCGTGTCGAAGACCTGCGCCCTGGCGCCGCCGACGCTGTAGGTGTCGCCGTCGCCGACGTCGATGTCGATGCCGGCGATGCGGTCGTGATCGGCGCGGGGCCCCACCACGACGCAGCCGTATTTCTCCTTCAGCTCCAGGTTGCCGCCGGTGTGGTCGTTGTGGTGGTGGGTGTTCAGGATATGCGTCAGCGCCCAGCCCAGCTCGTCCAGCTTCGCGAGGACGGGCGCGGCGTCCGAGGGATCGACCACCGCGACCTTGCCCTCCGCGCTTTCGCGGATCAGGTAGACGTAATTGTCCTTGCGGGTCGGAATCTGGTGAATCTCGAGGGTCGACATGGTTGCGGCTCCTCCGGATTTTCGGTGCGAACTCGGTGCGCGGAAGGTAGCAAACGCCCCGCGCGTCGCCAAGCCGGCCCTGTGCGGTCCCGCTCGTGCGGCCATTGGGGATTTGGGCACTGGATACGCTAATATAAGATCATGTGGAACGACGCCGTCGATTTGCGCGATTTCTACCGCACCAGCCTGGGGCAGATGGCGCGGCGCATCATCCGCGCCCGCATCCGCGCGATGTGGCCGGACGTGTCGCGCATGACCGTGCTCGGGCTGGGCTACGCGACGCCGTATCTGCTGCCCTTCGCCGACGAGGCGGAGCGCGTCCTCGCCACGATGCCGGCGCAGCAGGGCGTGCTGCACTGGCCGGTGGAGGGGCCGGGGCGGGTGGCGCTGGCCGACGAGACCGAGCTGCCGCTGCCCGACGTGTCGGTGGACCGCGTGCTGCTGGTGCATGGGCTGGAATGCAGCGAGCAGCTTCGTCCCATGCTGCGCGAGATCTGGCGCATCCTGGCCGATGGCGGGCGGGTGCTCTGCGTGGTGCCCAACCGGCGCGGCATCTGGGCGCGGCTGGACCGCACGCCGTTCGGCCACGGCCACCCCTATACCCCGTCGCAGCTCTCCCGGCTGTTGCGGGACACGCTGTTCACGCCGACGCAGACGGCGGCGGCGCTGTTCGTGCCGCCGTCGCGCTCGCGCATGATGATCGCCTCCGCCCCGGCCTGGGAACAGATCGGGCCGCGCTGGTTCCAGACCGTCGCAGGGGTGCTGCTGGTGGAGGCCGGCAAGCAGATCTATGCCGCGACGCCCGAGATCGCGCCCGCGCGCGGCCGGCGGCGCTATGTCCAGATCAGCCCGACCGCAAAGCGGGTGCCCACGGAGGGGCAGGCGGGACGCGGATGCCTCATCCCTGGCACAGCAGGAACAGGGCCTGCTCGCCGGTCAGGTTGACCAGCCGGCCGACGCGGCCGATGGAGCGGCCGGCGCCGGTGGGGGACACCAGCATCGCCTTTTCGATCGTCAGCCCCAGCTCGTCGCATAGCGCGACGAAATCCAGCAGGGTGCAGGGATGGATGTCCTCGCTGTCATACCAGCTCTTGCCGATGCCGGCGGTGACGGGGGCCCGGCCGGAGAGCAGCAGCCCGGCGCGGATGCGCCAGTGGCCGTAATTGACGAAGGATACGGCGGCGAAGCGGCCGATGCGCGCCAGCTCCTGCAGCACCTCCCGCGGGTTGCGGGTCGCCTGCAGCGTCTTGGACAGCACGACGTAGTCGAACGCCTGGGACGGATAGTCCTTCAGGTCGGTGTCGGCGTCGCCCTGGATCACCGACAGCCCGTGGCTGACGCAGGCGCGCACCCCGTCGCGGCTGATCTCGATGCCGCGTCCGTCGACGTTCTTCTCATGCGCCAGCCAGGCCAGAAGCTCGCCGTCGCCGCAGCCGATGTCGAGCACGCGGCTGCCCGGCGCGATCATGTCGGAGATGAGCTGCAGGTCCGGGCGCAGGGCCCTCGTGGCGGGCACGATCGATCCGTCCGCCATCAGCCGGGAAGTCCCCTGTGGCGCGCCGCGCCCTCGATGAAGCCGCGCAGCGTGCGGTGCATCTCCGGCTCGTCCAGCAGGAAGGCGTCGTGGCCCTTGTCGGTCTCGATCTCCATGAAGCTCACATTGGCGGCCACCGCGTTGAGCGCATGCACGATGGCGCGGCTTTCCACGGTCGGGTAGAGCCAGTCGCTGGTGAAGGAGATCACGCAGAACCGCACGCCGGTGTTGCGGAACGCCTCGGCCAGCACGCCGCCATGTTCGGCGGCCATGTCGAAATAGTCCATCGCCCGGGTGATGTAGAGATAGGAGTTGGCGTCGAACCGCTCGACGAAGGTGCTGCCCTGGTGGCGCAGGTAGGATTCGACCTGGAAATCGGCGTCGAAGCCGTAGGTCACGGTGTCGCGCCCCTGCAGCCGGCGGCCGAACTTGCGCGTCAGCGCCGCCTCGGACAGGTAGGTGATGTGCGCCTCCATACGCGCGACGGCCAGCCCGCGCCGGGGCCTCTTGTCGAGGCTGTGATAGTCGCCCTGGCACCAGTCCGGATCGGCCATGATTGCCTGGCGGCCCACCTCGTGGAAGGCGATGTTCTGCGCCGAATGGCGCGGGGTCGCGGCGATCGGCACGGCGGCGAACACGCGGTCGCCGTATTTCGACGCCCATTCGAGCGCCTGCATTCCCCCCATAGAGCCGCCGATGACGCAGAACAGCCGCTCGATGCCCAGATGGTCGATCAGCATGGCCTGCGCACGCACCATGTCGCCGATGGTGATGACGGGGAAGTTCAGGCCGTAGGGCCGGCCCGTGGCCGGATCGGCGCTTGCCGGGCCGCTGGTGCCCATGCAGCCGCCGAGCACGTTGGCGCAGAGGACGTAGAACCGGTCGGTATCCAGCACCTTGCCCGGGCCGATCATGATTTCCCACCATCCCTCGCGCCCGGTCACCGGGTGCGGGCCGGCGGCGTACTGGTCGCCGGTCAGCGCGTGGCACACCAGTATGGCGTTGGACTTGTCGGCGTTGAGCGTGCCCCAGCTCTGCCAGGCCACGGTATAGGGGCCCAGCGCGACGCCGCAATCCAGCGTCAGCGGCGCGTCGCCGCCGAGCGCCACCCGATGGCCGGGCAGCGTTTCGGGCGAAATTTCGGCTAACGGCAGTGTCGGCGCGGCCATCGGCACCAGGACCCTGTTACAATTGCAGGCGGAACTAGCAGCATAGCTAGGGCGAATTGGCAATTCTATCAATGTTTTCTTTGCTTTTGCGCGCTGCCGCGAACAGGTATAACCGCCCCGGCCCGGTGCGGAAGGTTTTCCGCAGACCGGCCGCCGATTCTGCCCCGCAATGCCGCTTGAGCTCGCCCCGATGCCTAAAGATCCGACAGCGCTGAGCGAAATCCGCCGGGAGATCGACGCGATCGACGCGGCCCTGCACGACCTGCTCGTCCGGCGCGCCGCGATGGTGGAGCGCGTGCGCGCGGCCAAGGCGGTCGTGGACACCGCCGCCTCGGCGTGGCGTCCGGCGCGCGAGGCGGAGATATTGCGGCGGCTCGCCCGCCGGCACGAAGGCGCCCTGCCGCTGGCCGTCGTCGTGCGCATCTGGCGCGAGCTGACGAGCGCGCTGGTGGCGCTGCAGGGCCCGTTTTCCGTCGCGGTTTTCGACGATCCCGAGCACGGCTACTGGGACCTCGCCCGCGACCATTTCGGCGGCGTCGTGCCGCTGACCCGGCACGGCTCCGCGCGCGGCGTGATCCAGGCGCTGGGCGAGGCCCCGACCACGATCGGCGTGCTGCCGCTGCCGCAGGACGGCGAGGCCGACCCCTGGTGGCCGGTGCTGATGGGCGCGGCCGGCGGGCCGCTGCGCATCGCCGCCCGGCTGCCCTTCGCGGACGGTGGCAACGGGCGCGGCACCGGCGCGCTGGTCGTCGGCTCGATGGAGCAGGAGCCGACCGGCGACGACTGCAGCTATATCCTGATCGAGGCCGCCGGCCCCGTCAGCCGCGCCAGCCTGACGGCCAGGCTGAAGGAAGCCGGGCTGGTCCCCGTCTTCCTCACCGGGCGCAGCGAGGCGGGCGCGCCGCCGCTGTTCCTCGCCGAGGTGGCCGAGTTCATCGGTCCGGGCGACGAGCGGCTGGCGATCGCCGCCGCCGAGGGCGGGCCGGTCGCGGCGATCTGGGCCGTGGGCGGATACGCCGTGCCGCTGGGCGGGACGGGACGATGACCGCCCCGGCCCCGCGCCCCGGCATCCTCGATATCGAACCCTACAGGCCCGGCAAGTCCTCGGTGCCGGGCGGGCCGGCGCATGCGATCAAGCTGTCGGCCAACGAGGGCGCGCTGGGCCCGTCGCCGGCGGCGCTCGCGGCCTATGCCGGCGCGGCGAAGACGCTGCATGTCTACCCGGAAGGCGGCGCAGTGACGCTGCGCGAGGCCATCGGCCGCGTCCACGGGCTCGACCCCGACCGCATCGTCTGCGGCGCCGGTTCGGACGAGCTGCTTTACAACATCGCCCGCGGCTATGCCGGGCCGGGCGACGAGATCGTCTACAGCCGGCATGGCTTCAACATCTACCCCATCGTCAGCCACGCGGTGGGCGCGACGCCGGTGGTCGCGCCGGAGGAGAAGCTGGTGTTCGACGTGGATGCCGTGCTCGCCTGCGTCACCGAGCGCACGCGGCTGGTCTTCATCGCCAACCCCAACAACCCGACGGGCTCCTACATCCCGGCGGACGAGCTGGCGCGGCTGCGCGCGGGCCTGCGCGACGACATCGTGCTGGTGATCGACTGCGCCTATGCCGAGTTCGTCATGCGCAACGACTATTCCACCGGGGTGGAGCTGGTGGATCGCGGCGCCAACACGGTGATGACGCGCACCTTCTCCAAGATCTACGGGCTGGCGGCGCTGCGCCTCGGCTGGGCCTATGCGCCGTCCGCCATCGCCGACGTGCTCAACCGGCTGCGCGGGCCGTTCAACATCTCGACCGCGGCGCAGGCGGCCGGCAGGGCGGCGGTGGAGGATCAGGCGCATGTCAACCGCGCCCGCGACCACAACGCCGCCTGGCTGCCCTGGTTCGCGGAGCGCATGCAGGCGCTGGGGCTGCACGTCTATCCCAGCGCGGCAAATTTCATCCTGGTGCGATTCCCCGACACGCCGGGCCGCACCGCCGCCGACGCCTTCGCCTTCTTCGCCGGCAACGGGGTGATCCCGCGCGAGACCAACGGCTACCACCTGCCCGACTGCCTGCGCTTCACCATCGGGCGCGAGGACGAGCTCACGCTCGCCGCCGACATCGCCCGCCGCTTCATGGCGCAGGGCTGAGGAGGGGACGGTGGCGGACCCGCTTTTCAGGCGCATCGCCTTCATCGGCATCGGGCTGATCGGCTCGTCGCTCGCCCGTGTGGTGCGACGGGACGGGCTCGCCGGCGGCATCGTCGCCTGCGCCCGCAGCGCGGCGACGCGCGAGACCGCGCTCCGGCTCGGCCTGTGCGACGAGGCGACGGAGGACCCGGCCGCGGCGGTCGCGGGCTGCGACCTGGTCGTCCTGTGCACGCCGCTCGGCGCCTATGAGGACATCGCGCGGCGCATCGGGCCGCATCTCCAGGAGGGCTGCATCGTCAGCGACGTCGGCTCGGTCAAGGCGCTGATGGACCGCGCGGTGAAACCGCATCTGCCGCCCGGTGTCCACATGGTGCCCGGCCATCCGGTGGCGGGGACCGAGAATTCCGGCCCCGAATCCGGCTTTGCGGAACTGTTCGAAGGCCATTTCACGGTGCTGACGCCGTCCGCCGGCACGGACGAGGCGGCGGTGCGCCGGATCGAGGCGCTGTGGCGCGCCGCCGGCAGCATGGTGGAGCGTATGGACGCCGGTCATCACGACCAGGTGCTGGCGATCACCTCGCACGTGCCGCATGTCATCGCCTACACCATCGTAGGCACCGCGACCGACCTGGAAGATCGGCTGCGGTCCGAGGTCATCAAGTTCGCCGCCAGCGGGTTCCGGGATTTTACCCGTATCGCCGCCTCCGATCCGGTGATGTGGCGCGACATCTTTCTCAACAACAAGGACGCGGTCCTCGAGATGCTGGGCCGGCTGACCGAGGACATCGCCGGGGTGCAGCGGGCGATCCGCGACGGCGACGGCGCGACGCTGGAGACGCTGTTCACCCGCACCCGCGAAATCCGCCGCGGCGTCGTCGCCGCCGGCCAGCACATCGCCCCGGCGCCGCCGGAAGACCGCCACGGGGAAGACTGACGGCCGTCCCTTCTACCGCCAGTCGATCCGCGGCAGCGGCAGCAGGGCGACGGGGCCGATGAACAGCCGGCCGCCCTGCAGCGTGATGGGCGCCTCGATCACCGGCGGCCCGCCGCCTTCGGGGCGCTTCGCCAGCGCGTTGAGCGCATAGCCGATCAGCACGCCGTGCCGCGCCTTCACGATCCCGGCGGCGACCAGCGTTTCCACCGTCGCGTCGAACCCCGCGATGCGCGCGGTCAGGGCGCCTTCGGGCTGCAGCGCCGCGTCCAGCGCCAGCGTGCCGTCGCCGTCCGCGATCAGCGGCCCCCAGCCGAGGGCGAACTGGCGGACCTCGACCGTGCCGCCCGAATCCCGCCACGCCGCCAACGCGACCGCAGGCCGGCCGGGGGCGGTCTCGCCCAGCATCTGCGCGTCCAGCGCGATGCGCCCGACGGTGCGGCCCAGCGCGGGCTCGACTCCCTCCGGCAGGGTCAGCCCCAGCATCTCGCCCTTCACCGTAAAGGCGACGCGGCGATGCGCCGGAGTGCCGGCGTCTTCCGCCGGCCGCTCCCGTCCCACCGTCGCGGCAATGCGGTTGACGATCGCCGGCGGGCCGTCCGGCGGCGTGGCGAGGGCGACGTCGTCGATCGCCAGCTCCGCCCGCTCCACGTGACCGTTCCTCGCCAGCCGGGCGCGGGCCCGGGCGCGGCCAAGCTCCGCGCGCCCCGCTGCCGGCCCGGCCCATTCGACCGTGGACGGCTGCGGCGCATGCAGCAGGATCCGGTCCGGCCGCCACGGCACGAGATCGGCAAGAAGCACGGGGGCGGACCAGCGCGGCTCGGATGGGCGGGGCGCGGTTGCCGCCGGTTGCGCGATGCGGGCGCGGAGCCGCAACGGGAATCCCTCGACCGCAAGGGACGCGTATTCGATACGCCAGCCCTCGGCGCGGCGCGCTTCGGCCCAGGCGGCGATGCCGGCCTCCAGCCGCTGCGCGGCGTACAGCCAGGCCGCGCCGTACAACGCCGCGGCGACGGCGAGCGCGGCCGGAACGATCAGTATCTTGCGGCGCAGCATGGCGGCTCCCTTGGCTTTCGATTATAGCCCGAAAAGACGGGGCGCGGCGAATGGACCCGTCCGATGGCGGGCGGGCGCGGGCTGCGATATAACGCCAGGTCATTTCGGGGCTGATCTCCATGAACGATACCGGGCCGAGCGGGCTTTCGCGGCTGCAGGTCGCAGCGGCGGGTGCGCTGTTCACCTTCTTCTGGGCCAGCGGCTTCGTGTCCGCCAAGTACGGGCTGCCCTATGCCGAGCCCTTCACCTTCCTGAGCCTGCGCTTCGTCATCGCCATCCTCCTGCTGGCCCCGATCGCGGCGCTGTGGCGGGCGCGCTGGCCGCGCAGCCCGGCGGCGCTGGGGCATATCGTGGTCGCCGGGCTGCTGGTGCAGACGATCTATCTGATCGGGGTGTTCCAGGCGATCCGCTTCGGTATATCCACCGGGGTGATCGCGCTGATCGTGGGGCTCCAGCCGCTGCTGACCGGCGCGCTGGCTAGCGCCGCGCTGGGCGAGCGGGCGACGCGGGGCCAGTGGATCGGCCTCGCCCTCGGCTTCGCCGGCCTGGCGCTGGTAGTGGCGGAAAAGGTGGATTTCGGCGCCGGGGACGGGGTGGGCGCCGCGTTCGGCGTCGCCGGACTGATCGGCATCACCATCGGCACGCTCTACCAGAAGCGGTTCTGCGCCGGGATGGACATCCGCAGCGGCGTCATCATCCAGAATGCCGCCTCGCTCGCCGTCATCGGCGTGCTGGCGCTGGCCTTCGAGACGCGCGAGGTGCAGTGGACGGGCGACTTCGTGTTCGCGCTGACCTGGTCGGCGATCGGCCTCTCGGTGATCGCCATCGCGCTCTACTACGTGCTGGTCCGGCGCGGCGCAGCGGCGAAGGTGACCAGCCTGATCTATCTCAGCCCGCCGACCACCGCGCTGATGGGCTGGGCGGTGTTCGGCGAGACGTTCTCGGCGCTCGCGCTGGCCGGGATGGGCGTGGCCGTCGCCGGCGTCGCGCTGGCGAACCGGTGACAGGCGGGGCGCGAGCGGATAGGGTTCGCCGGATTCCCACCGCGCCCCGGCCATGACCGATCCCCAGCCGAACCCCGAGAGAAGCCGCATCGTCGTCGAAGAGCCGGGCGACGTGTGGTTCTTCGCCTATGGCTCGCTGATGTGGGACCCCGGATTTGCGCCGGTGGAGATGCGTCCCGCGCTGCTTTACGGCTGGCACCGCGCCTTCTGCGTGCGCTCCGTGCGCTATCGCGGCACGCCGGCCGCGCCGGGGCTCGTGCTGGGGCTGGACCGGGGCGGGTCCTGCCGGGGCCGCGCGCTGCGCGTCGCCGGGGCCGATCGCGAGCGTGTCTTCGGCTACCTGGAGGAGCGCGAGATGCCGGAGGAAATCTACTCCTGCCGCCGGATGACCATGGCGACGCCACAGGGGCTGATCGAAGGCTACGGGCTGGTGGTCAACCGCGACAATGCGCTTTACGATGGCGCGCTGGCGCCGCTGGACATGGCGCGCCGCATCGCGGTCTGCGCGGGCGAGCGGGGGCCGAACCGGGATTATCTGGCCCACACGGTGCGCCATCTCGACGAGCTCGGGATCGGGGACGGACCGATGCACGAGCTGCTGGCGATGGTCGAGCGGCTCGCGGCCGAAGACGAAAAAGGCGGGCGTGGCAAGGTCGGGGCCCCGGGATGAGGACGAGGAAAGGGATACAGGGCAGATGAAACTTGTGAGCTATCGCCACAGCGGGGTCGCCCGCTTCGGTGCGGTCAAGGACGACGGGGTGGTTGAGCTGTCGGGGCGCCTCGGCGGCCAGTATCCGAACCTCGCCTCGGTGCTCGGCAACGGGGCGATGGATGCGATCCGCGAGCTTGTCGCCGGCCGCTCGCCCGACGTGGCGCTGTCCGACATCGAATACGACCTGCCGATCCCCGCGCCGCAGAAGATCATGTGCATCGGCCGCAACTACCGCGCCTATCACGAGGTGCTGGAGGACGGCCGTCCCGACTGGCCGAGCGTCTTCCCGCGCTTCGTCAACTCCTTCGCGCCGCACGGCCAGCCTATCGTCCGCCCGAAGGTGGACGGCGACCAGCTCGACTACGAGGGCGAGATCGTGGTGGTCATCGGCAAGCGCTGCCGCCATGTCGCCCAGGCGGACGCCATGTCCGTGATCGGCGGCTACACGGTGGCCAACGAGGGCAGCGTGCGCAACTGGATCGGCCGCGGCACGCAGAACTGCCCGGTGAAGAACCAGTACCGCTCCGGCTCGATGGGGCCGTGGATGGTCACGGCGGACGAGATCGACGATCCGATGAAGCTGCACATCAACACTCGCGTGTCGGGCGAGACCCGCCAGGACGGCGGCGCCGACATGATGATCTTCGACATCCCCTACGTGGTCGCCTTCGTCTCCACCATCACCTGGCTGGAACCCGGCGACGTCATCTGCACCGGCAGTCCCGGCGGCTCGGCCATCGAGCAGGACCCGCCCGCCTATCTCAAGCCGGGCGACGTGCTGGAGGTGGAGATTCCCGGCATCGGCCTGCTGCGCAACTCCATCGAGGACGAGTAGAGGACACCTGCGGCCGCGTGGCGGGAGAAAGCCGTCGTTGACGCGCCCCATGAATTGCATCCACTATCGTTCCAGGGTCCGTCCTCAGGCGCAACGCTTCGCGCCGAGGGGCGCCCGGCGAAAGGCCGGTACTGGCGGGATAGCAGGTAGGACAAGGCTTCTCTCGCCGGGGGAGACGAGGGGGGGAACGGGAGGTTCGGATCGGGCGGCAGCGTCCGAAAACCGTGTTCGCCGGCGCTGCGCCCCGGCGTTCAGCATCCAGCCGGAAAGCCGGCCCACACCAGACTCGGTTCCCGGAGGGGAGGCCGGGCGAGTACGGTGGCTGGCGTAAAGGGAAATCCAGAGGAGGAAACAGATGCCGAGAAAAAATTCAGCGTTCATGGCCGCGACGGCCGCAGTGGCTTTTACGACGTTCTTCGCGGTGACCGCGATGCAGACCGCGGAAGCGCAGCGGAAATCGCTTCGCTGGGCGACGTCCAACACCGGTTCCTACGGCTACAAGGTCGGCGCCGCGATGTCGACGATCCTCGAGAAGGCGCTCGACGGCGAGTATACGGTGACCGTCCAGCCGTATCCGTCGACCACCGGTGCGATGAAGTCCGCCATGGATGGCGGGGCCGAGATCGGCTACACCGCCGATGTTGGCATGCGCAGCCTGTATGACGGCCAGGCCGGCTTCAAGGGCTACACGCCGAAGAAGGGCCGGCTCGTGCATACCTGGTACGCCTATCCGATGGAAAGCTTCATGGCGGCTCCGGCGAAGACGGCGTCGCAGTACAAGTGCTGGGGCGACTTCTCGGGCAAGCCGGTGTTCTTCACCACCGCCGGATTCATGAACTGGCTGAACTTCCGCCGCATCTACGACGCGCTCGGCTACAAGTTCAATCACGTCGAGATCGATCCCTCCACCCAGGCCGACGCGCTCCAGTCCGGCAGCATCGCCGGCTCGGTCGCCTACACCACGGCCGGCCGGTCCCTGGCCTCCTACTGGCGCGAGACGGAAATCCGCGCCGACATCAAGCTGATCAACCCCTGCCCCGACGAGGTCAAGAAGCTCACGGAGAAGGGCCTGAAGCCGGTGGAGGTGAACCCGAAGAATGCCTTCAGCAAGGATGTCGGGGTCGACATGGTCCTCGGCGTGCCGATCTATTTCGCCTACAACGTGCGTGCCGACATGCCGGCGGATGTCGTCTACAAGATGGTGAAGGCGTTCTACGACAGCCGAGAGGGCCTCGCCAAGCAGGACAAGGGGTTCACGCCGATGGCGCGCGACTTCGTCGGCATGCAGGCCGGCGGCATCGGCGCCAATCCCGACATTCCCGTCCATCCCGGCCTTGCCCGGTTCCTCAAGGAACAGAAGGCCTGGAACGACTCGTGGAAGGTCGCGGGCAAGTAACGCCGCACTGAACGGCCGGGGCGGGGCGGCGTCCGCATGACGCCCTCCGCCCCGTGCTCATCCACGCCGTCAGCGGCCGGTCGGGCGGTGCGCCGCACCGTAAGAGCATGCTGGTCGCAGGGACGCCGTTCGGCGCCTGTGGCGCGTGGCCGTGCCGCGGGACCATGGCCACGGACGACCTGACAAGGGGACGGACGCATGCCCGACACGATCAAGACCTGGCTCAGCCTGAAGAACCTGACATTCCTCCTGTCGGTCGGCCTGTTCGCGTGGCTGGTCTACTATTTCTACACCGGGGCCGGCGGGGCGCGGTATCTCGCCGTCCATCTCGTGCCGATCGCGCTCGCGATCCATGTGCTGCTGCTTCGCCAGACGGGTCCCCTGTATCCCCTGCTTCCGCGCGTCGCGAACGATGCGCTGGTTACGGCCTATGTCCTGATCTGCGCCTACGCGTTCTACTACTTCTTCATCAATTACGAGGACATCGCCATCTGGCGGCAGGGCTCGTATACGCAGCACGATTTCATCGTCGGGCTGCTCGTGTTCCTGCTCGTGATGGAGCTGTCGCGGATGGCGCATCCGATCCTGTTCTGGGTCAATGTCGTTCTCGTCATCTACACGATCTGGGGTCATCTCAGCCCGGTCGACTTCTTCTGGCACCCGGGCACGGACTTCCATCGCGTGGTGACGTCCAGCACGGTAGAGTTGGCCACCGGCGTCTACGGGCTCTATGCCCAGCTCGCGCTCACCCTGATCGCGGCCTTCCTCCTGCTCGCCGCGGCGGCCAACGGGTTCGGCGCGCAGAGCGCCATGGTGCAGGTGATGCGACGGCTCGCCGGACGGTCGCGCGGCACCGTGCCGCAGACCGCGGTGCTCGCCTCGGTCTCCGTCGGCATGGTCAGCGGCAGCGGCGCGGCCAATACCGCCGTCACGGGGATGTTCACCATCCCGCTGATGAAGCGGTACGGCTTCCCGCCGGCCTTCGCCGGCGCGGTGGAGACAGCGGCGTCGATGGGCGGGCTGATCATGCCGCCGCTGATGGCGGTGGCGGGGTTCCTGATGGCCGAGTTCCTCGGCGTGCCGTACTGGGACGTGGTGGTGCGCGGCTTCGCCGTCGCCTTCGTGTACTTCGCCTCGCTGATCCTGGCGGTCTATCTCCTCAGCGTGCGGCTGATCCCGGACGACCGCATCACCCCGCCGGCCGTGCCGGGTTACGCCCAGGCGAAGACGGTGATCTTCTTCGCGGCGGTGATCTTCCTGATCGCGCTGATGGGGGGCTTCGGCTTCGGCGCGCTGCGCGCCGCCCTCTACACGGCGGTCTTCCTGTTCTCGTCGCTGCTCGCCAACTTCCTGTGGTTCAAATACGTGCGGAAGGATCCCGAGGCGGCGGAGGAGTCCCTGCTGGGCAGCATCCGCACCGCCATCGAAACCCACGCGGACATGACGTCGTATCTGGTGCTGCTGATGGCGACTCTGGGGATCATGATCGGCCTGTTCACCGTGACCGGCTTCATTCTCCGCATGGGCAACATCCTGCTGCAGCTCGGCGACTTTCACATCCTGGCGACGATCCTGGCGGCCTGGGTGTTCGGCTGGCTGGTCGGCGCGGGGCTGCCGCCGACCGCGACCTACATCGTGCTCGCGGTCATCGTCGTGCCGCCGCTCCAGAAGCTCGGCATCGATC
This sequence comes from Alphaproteobacteria bacterium, assembly GCA_009377375.1. Classification (GTDB taxonomy): domain Bacteria; phylum Pseudomonadota; class Alphaproteobacteria; order MPNO01; family UBA2964; genus WHUE01. The sequence goes on from WHUE01000012.1 coordinate 54,103, forward strand.
CGTGGATCGCGCATTTCTTCTGCTTCCTGATCGCGATCTGGGGCGAGCTGTCGCCGCCCACCTCGCTGACCGCGGCGGTGGCCTCGCGCATCGCCGACGCCTCGTTCATGCTGACCATGTGGGAGGCGCTGAAGATCTGCCTGCCGGTGACGTTCATGTCCTTCGCGATCTTCGTCCGCGAGGACATGGTGGTGAATCCCGGCTGGGCGCAGATCCACGACGCGGTCCTGGTCGCCACCGGCACATGCGGCGTCACCTTCGCGATCTTCGGCCGGATGCTGGCGTCACGCGGGGCGGACATGGCCTTCCGGATCTCGCTGGCGACGGGTTCGCTCGTCGTCATGCTGCATCCGGACGACGCGCTGGCGCTGGCGGCGGGCGCGATCGTGCTGCCGCTTACGCTGATCGGCGTCTGGCGTCACCGCAGGCTCGCCGCGCCCCCGCCGGGCGCCGCCGCGGCGGAGCCTGCGTAGCAACCGGCGTTCAGCCGCACTTGGAATAGGCGCAGCTGGTGCAGAGATCGCAGCCTTCCTGGCGGATCAGGGTGGCGGCGCCGCATTTGGGGCACTGGCGCATCGGGGCGGTCGCGCGGCGGTGGGGCGGGGTCTCGGCGCTGCCGTGGCGGCGGCCGGCCTCCAGCAGGACCCGGGCCGTGTCCCGCTCGCCGTCCTCGCCGGGCTTCGGCAGGAATCCGATATCTATCATGTGGCGCTCGATCACGCCGCCGATGGCGGCGAGCAGCGAGGGCACGTAGCGGCCGTCCAGCCACTGGCCGCCGCGCGGGTCGAACACGGCCTTGAGCTCCTCCACCACGAAGGCGACGTCGCCGCCGCGCCGGAACACGGCGCTGATCATCCGCGTCAGCGCCACGGTCCAGGCGTAGTGCTCCATGTTCTTGGAGTTGATGAACACCTCGAACGGGCGGCGGCGGCCGTCCTGCACGATGTCGTTGATGGTTATGTAGATGGCGTGGTCGGAATCCGCCCATTTGATCTTGTAGGTCTGGCCCGGCAGCTCTTCCGGCCGGTCGAGCGGGCGGGTCATGTAGACCACCCCGCCGGCATCGAACTCGTCCGCCGGCGCGGTCTGCTGCCGCTCCAGCCCCAGCGGCAGCTCGTCCTGCCCGTCCGCCGCCGCGGCCGCGCCGCCGCCGGCCTCCAGAACCGCGCCGGTGACGTCGTTCGGGCGGTAGGTGGTGCAGCCCTTGCAGCCCAGGTCGAAGGCCTGCTGGTAGATGTCCCTGAACGCCTCGAAACCGAGATCCGCCGGGCAGTTGATGGTCTTGGAGATGGAGGAATCGACGTATTTCTGCACCGCCGCCTGCATCACCAGGTGGTCGCGCGGGCGCAGGGACTGTGCGTCGACGAAGTAGTCGGGCAGCGGCGCGGCCTCGCCATGCATCCGCCGGTACAGCCGCCAGGCATAGTCGGACACGTGCTCCGCCTGGCGCGAGCCGTCCGGCATCAGCACGTTGCGGGTGTAGGTGTAGCAGAACACCGGCTCGATCCCCGAGGTCACGTTGTCCGCGAACAGCGAAATCGTGCCGGTCGGGGCGATGGAGGTCAGCAGCGCGTTGCGGATGCCGTTTGTGCGGATCGCCGCCTGCACGTCCTCGTCCAGCGTGCGGATATGCTCGCCAGCCAGATACGGCTCGGCGTCGTAGAGCGGGAACGCGCCCTTTTCGGCGGCGAGCGCGGCGGATGCCAGATAGGCCGCGCGGCGGATCGCCGCGGCCCACTCCTCGGTGAGCTGTACCGCGCGCTGCGAGCCGTAGCGCGCCCGGCACATGATCAGCGCGTCGCCCAGACCGGTTATGCCCAGCCCGATGCGCCGCTTGGCCCGCGCCTCCTGCGCCTGTGCCTCCAGCGGGAAGCGGGAGACGTCGACCACGTTGTCCATCATGCGCACGGCCAGCGGCACGATCTCGTCCAGCGCCTCCATGTCCAGCGCCGCCTCCGCCGCGAACGGCTCGCGCACCAGCCGGGCGAGGTTGATCGAGCCCAGCAGGCAGGCGCCGTAGGGCGGCAGCGGCTGTTCGCCGCAAGGATTCGTAGCCGAAATCGTCTCGCAGTAATGCAGGTTGTTCTGGCGGTTGATGCGGTCGATGAAGATCACGCCGGGCTCGGCATAGGCGTAGGTCGCCCGCATGATGCGGTTCCAGAGGTCGCGGGCGCGGACCGAGCGGTAGGTCTGGCCGCCGAACACCAGCTCCCAGGGCGCGTCCTGCCGCACCGCCTCCATGAAGGCGTCGGTGACCAGCACCGAGAGGTTGAACATGCGCAGCCGGCCGGGCTCGTGCTTGGCGGCGATGAACGCCTCGATATCGGGGTGGTCGCAGCGCATCGTGGCCATCATGGCGCCGCGGCGCGAACCCGCGCTCATGATGGTGCGGCACATCGCATCCCACACGTCCATGAAGCTGAGCGGCCCGCTGGCGTCCGCGCCGACGCCGCGCACCAGCGCGCCCCTGGGGCGCAGGGTGGAGAAGTCGTACCCGATGCCGCCGCCCTGCTGCATGGTCAGCGCCGCCTCGCGCAGCTGTTCGAAAATGCCGCTCATGTCGTCGGGGATGGTGCCCATGACGAAGCAGTTGAACAGCGTCACGCTGCGCGCGGTGCCGGCGCCGGCGACGATCCGCCCGGCGGGCAGGAAGCGGAAATCCTCCATCGCCTTGTAGAACCGTGGCGCCCAGAGCCCGGGGTCGCGCTCCGGCGCGGCCAGCGCCTTCGCCACCCGCCGCCAGGTGTCCTCGATGGTCTTGTCATGCACCTCGCCGCCGGGGGCCTTGAAGCGATACTTCATGTCCCAGATCTGCTGCGATATGGCGGCGACGGCAGTCATGGTGCTATCCGGATCCGGCTTTGCCTTGACGGTGACGGGCGGTTACGGGCTATTACAAGATATGGGATGCGGGGCCGTGCACGGCACCGGCGCCGCATCGCGCTCCAAAGAATAGCGCGCCCGGCGCGGCCGATCAATGTTCTTGTTATGTTCAAGATTGGGCGCAGGATGGCGTGCCCCCGTGCCGGCGCCGCCCCGCGGCCGGTTATCGACAGGGTTGGCCACAGGCTATCCCGCGGCGTCTTATGGGAAACGGTCGGTTATCCCCATGTTGTGGACGACAGTTTTCAACCGCCTGGGGACAAGTCCGCCTCGCCGGCGCCCGCGACCAGCGCGGCCGTCGCGCCCTCGATATCGCTTTCCAGCCGCGCCATGAAGTCGCCGGCGGCGAGCCCCGGCGGAATCGCCGGCAGGATGCGCACGGTGATGACGCCGGGCCGCAGGAACAGGTTGCGCCGTCCCCAGTAGAGCCCGGAATTGAGCGCCACCGGCACCACGGGCAGGCCGAGCCGGCTGTAGAGCGCGGCGATGCCCCGCTGGTAGGGCCGCTTCTCGCCCGGTGCGGTGCGGGTGCCTTCGGGGAACATCACCAGCGTCTGGCCGCGCTCCGCCGCCCGGGCCGCGTCGGCGACCATGCCGCGCAGCGCGCTGGCGCCCGCCTTGCGGTCGATGCCGATCATGCCGTGCTTGCGCGCATACCAGCCGTAAAACGGGATCCGCAGCAGCTCCTTCTTCAGGATCACCACCGCGTCCGGAATCAGGATCGGCATGACCAGCGTGTCCCACGCCGACTGGTGCTTTGCGGCGACCATGAAGCGGCCCTCGGGCAGGTTCTCGATGCCCTCCACCCGGTGACTCAGACCGACGGTGACGCGGAGCAGCCACAGCACCGACCGCGACCACAGCCGGCCGAGGAAGACGATGGCGCCCCGCGGCAGGGCCAGCGCCGGCAGGTAGGCGAAGGCGACGATCACCGTCCAGCCGTAGAACAGCGTCTGGAACAGCAGCGCCCTTGCCGCCCTCACCCCTCGCGCTCCGGCGTTTCCGGCCAGTGGAGCGTCGGCTGCAGCCGGGCCAGCACGTACTTGCTGTATTCGCTCGCCAGCAGCGCCGCGGTGCCGGGCCAGCGCCACCAGCCGTCGAGCATGAACTGCTCGGGGAAGACCGGGCGGGGCACGATCCTGATCCCGGGCATGGCGGCGCGGAATTCGACCAGGCTGCGCGGCATGTGGTAGTTGGCGGTGACCAGCAGCATGGAGGCGTAGCCTTGGCTGCGCATCCACGCCGCGGTTTCGCGCGCGTTGCCGGCGGTGTTGTCGGCGGCGTAGCCGACGGCGATGCAGCAGGCCAGCTCCTCCGGCTGACGGCGGGCAATGCGCAGCAGCTGGGTGACGTCGACCCCCCGCGCGACGCCGGAAACGAAAAGCTTTTCGGCATGGCCTTCGGCCAGCAGCTTCAACCCGGCGTCGAGCCGCCCGGTGCCGCCTGTGAGCACGACGACGGCGTCGGCGCGCGGCTCGGGGAGGGACGCATCCCCCGGCCGCGGCACCTGCCCGGCGAACCACGCCAGCCCCGCAATCCATGCGACCAGGGCGACGGCGAGCGCGAGCCCGGCACGGCGCAATACGCGCAGCCGAATGCGTTTCGCCCGTCGGCGGACGCTGGACATCAGGGCATCCGGGCCAGGGCGCGCATCACCGTCAGCCGTGCGGTGATCATGGCGATCAGAGCCACCGCGATGGCCAGCCCCGCCAGCGCCGCCCACTGCGCGAGGCCCAGCGCGATCGGCGGCAGCAGCCCGGCCTCGACCCGCCCTGCCAGATAGACGACTACCGCGACAGTCGCCGCGACCAGCACGAACCCGCCGACGCCGCCCTTGAGGCCCAGCCGGAACGCGTGGCCCTGGAACTCGCGGGCGACGAAGCCGTCGCGCGCCCCGATCAGATGCAGCAGCTCGACGACCTCGTGATGGATGGCGAGGCCGGTCTTGGTGGCGAACACCACGGTGGCCACCGCCGCCAGCGCGATCAGCCCGACGATGGCGAAGGCGATGGCCTGGATCGCGCCGGCTAGCGTCACCAGGTTGGCGAGCCACAGCCCGTGATCCTCCAGCGACGTGCCGGGGACCTGTGCGGCGATGCGCGCGCCCAGCGCTCTGGTGTCCATCGGCGCCCCGTCTTCCAGCACGACGTCGATCATGCGCGGCACGGGCAGCTCCTCGACCAGCGCGCTCTTGCCCAGCCACGGCTCCAGCAGCGCGGCGGCGGCTTCTTTCGGCATCGCCTCGGCCCGCGCGACGCCGGGCGTCTCGCGCAGCAGCGCCAGCGCGCGCCCGATGCGGGCCTCCAGCGCCTCGGCGGATTCGTCGGCCGCCGGGACGACCTGCATCGTCAGGCGGCCGGCGACGCCCTTCACCCACGCGTCGCTGGTCGTCTGGATCTGCATCGCGCCGGCCAGCGCCAGCCCGGCCAGCCACACCATGAACGCGATCAGCCAGGGCAGGAACCGGCTGGCCGGATCGCGGGAGAGCGGCAGTATCGCGCGATGCCCGATCATGCCATTCCCGCCTGCGCCCCGCCGCCTGGCAGCGCCGTGAGCTCCCCCGCGTCGAGATGCAGCCGCCTGTGCTTGAACCGGGCGACGAGCGGCTCGCTGTGGGTAGCGACCACCACGGTGGTGCCGATCTTGTTCAGCTCCTCCAGCAGCCGCATCAGCCGCAGCGCGATCTCGGCGTCGACATTGCCGGTCGGCTCGTCGGCCAGCAGAAGGGCGGGGCGGGCGATCACCGCCCGGGCGATGGCGACGCGCTGTTTCTGCCCGCCGGACAGCGTCGGCGGACGGGCGTCGATCTGGTCTTCCAGCCCGACCCAGCGCAGCAGCTCGGGCACGTGCTCCTTGACCTGCGCCTCGCTGGCGCCGGCGATGCGCAGCGGCATGGCGACGTTCTCCATCGCCGTCATGGTGTCGATCAGCCGGAAATCCTGGAACACGACGCCGATGCGGCGGCGGATATCCGGCAGGGCGCCGCGCCGCGCGGTCGCGATGTCGTTGCCGAACAGCGTGACGAGCCCGCGCGACGGCCGCTGCGCCAGGTACATCAGGCGCAGCAGCGACGATTTGCCCGCGCCGCTGGGGCCGGTGAGGAAATGGAAGGAGCCCTTGGGCAGCCGGAACGAGATGTCGTGCAGCACCTCGGGGCCCAGGCCGTAACGCATTCCCACGTTCTGAAACCGGACGACGTCCTGGTCTTCCGCCACGCTTTTCCCCCGAGTCTGTAGGCGCACATCAGCATCGCATGGCGGCGCGACTCCCGTCCAGCCGCCGCCAGCTTGCCAGAGACCTGCCGACCACCTATACAACGCGAAAGCCGAATCGCTGACCCCGTGGCACGCGAAACGCATGATCCTGATCTGTCCTGAGTGCTCCACCCGCTTCCAGGTTCCGGCCGAGTCGCTTGGCGACGGCCGCACCGTGCGCTGTTCGCGCTGCAGTCACCGCTGGTTCCAGGCGCCCGAGGGGGACACGCCGGCGCCCGCGGCGGCGGAGCCCGCGGTGGAGGAAGACGTCTCCCCGGCCGACATTCCGGATGGCGTCGATGACGGCGAGCGGGAAGACGCGCCGGCTGCCGCGGCGGACGAGAGGCGCGACGATGCGTCCGCCGCCGCGCCCGGCGGCGGTCCGGATCGCCGCACGGTGGCGGATGAGCGCCTCGTTGCCGACGGTCCGCCGCCCCGCGCTGCGCGTGCCGTCCCCCGCCGCCCGGCCGCCGCGCAGGACGGCAGCAGGCTGGCGACGGTGCTCTGGGTCGTGCTGTTCGTCGCGGTCGCCGGAGTGGTGGGTTCGGCGATCGGCTTTCGCGGAGCGGTCATGGCGCACTGGCCGGCGGCTGAATCGCTGTACGACCTCGTCGGGCTGGGGGCGGAGCCGCCCGGGGCCGGGCTGGGGCTGCGCAACGTGCGCTGGAAGGCCGCCGCCCAGGGAGACACCGCGGTACTGCGGGTGGAAGGCGAGGTCGCCAACCTGACCGACACGGTGCGCAGCGTGCCGCCGATCGAGGGCGTCATCTACGACAAGGCGGAGAAAGAGCTGCAGCGCTGGACGTTCACCGCGCCCGAGCCCCGGCTGCTGCCCGGCGAAAATGTGCCGTTCGTGACCGAACTGAAGAATCCCGCCGCCGGCGCGGTCCGGCTTCAGATCGTTTTCGCGCCGCGCAGGCCCCGCTGAGCCGCGCGGTGACAGGCGGTTCCGAAATCGAGGTCCTGTTCAGCGCCGAGTGTATCGCCCGGCGGGTGGATACGCTGGCGCAGCGGATTGCCGCCCGTTACGAGCGGGAATTCCTGGTCGTGGTCGTGCTCAAGGGCAGTTTCGTCTTCGCCGCCGACCTGATCCGCGCCCTCGACCGCGCCGGCGCGGCGACTCGGGTGGATTTCATCACCCTGGCAAGCTACGGCGACGCCACGCAGAGCGCCGGTGCGGTGACGCTGACCCACGACCTGACCGAGGATGTGGCCGGGTGCGACGTGCTGCTGGTCGACGACATTCTCGAATCGGGGCGCACGCTGGCCTTCGCCCGCGACCTTCTGGCGGGACGCGGCGCCGCGTCCGTCCGCAGCTGCCTGCTGCTCGACAAGAAGACGCTGCGCAAGGTGCCGGTCGAGGCGGACTATGTCGGCTTCGAGATCGGTCCCGCCTTCGTGGTGGGGTACGGGCTCGACCTCGCCCACCGCTTTCGCGGCCTGCCCTATATCGGCGTGCCCAGAGCATGATTGTTCCAGATCCGCAATTCCCCGGTAACGAATTGGCAAGGATTGAGGCTTAGGGTCTCCCTGCGGGGTAGCATCTTCAGGAACAGTAGACGTGGCCAGTATTCTTATTGCCGAGGACGACAAGGCGGTACGCGAGTTCGTCAGCCGCGCGCTGCGGCAGGACGGGCACGACATCATGGCGGTCAGCGACGGCCAACAGGCGCTGAACGCGCTGGGCAGCCGGCGGTTCGACATGCTGCTGGCCGATATCGTCATGCCCCATGTCGACGGCATCGCGCTCGCGCTGAAGGCGTCGAAGGATTACCCCGACCTGCCCGTGCTGCTGATGACCGGCTATGCCGCCGAGCGCCAGCGGGCGCACAATCTGGAAACGCTGATCCACGAAGTCATCAGCAAGCCGTTCACGCTGCGCGACATCTGCGAATCGGTCCGCCGCGTGCTTGCCGAACCGCCCGCCGGCCAGCAGGTTCATTAGGAAAGCCCTCGCTGCCGCCGCTGCGGCCGTCCGGCCTCAGAAGCGGTGGAGCAGGCGGTCGATGTAATCCAGCTCGATGCGCGGGCGGAAGCTCTGCCCCGAGCGCCGGCGCAGCTCGTCGAGAATGTCGCGGGCGCGCTGCACGGCCGATTCGTCGGGGATCTGCACATCCGAGGAATCGGCGTCCGACCCCATCATCTCGCGGCCGAGCGGGTCGCGCTGCGGCTGTCCGGGGCGCTGCTGGCGCGGCCGGCCCATCCCGCTCTCGCGGGCGAAGCGTTCCATCATCTGCTCCATCAGCCCGCGCCCGGCCTGGCGCAGCTGTTCCAGCGCCTGGCCCTGCTGTCCGGCGGCGTCGCCGGGACGGCCCTGCTGCAGCGACCGGATGGCCTGCTCCATCGCCTCGTTGGCGCGATCGAGAAACTGGCCGGGGCCGGGGCCCTGGCCGGGCTGCATGCCCTGCATCTGCTCGCGAAACTGCTGCAGCATGCGCTGAAGCGCCTGCTGGTCCGTCGCCTGGCCGGGGCCGGGCTGCATGCCCTGCTGCTGCCGCCGGAACGACTGGTCCATGAGCTGGCGCTGGCGCTGCATCATCTGCTGAAGCTGGCGCATCGCGCCCGCGCCCTGGCCCTGCGGGCTGCGCGAGCGCATGACCTGCATGGCGCGCATGTTCTCCATCATCTGCTGCAGCTGGGCGAGCATCTCGCGCGCCGCCTGGCGGGCGCCGGACCGCATCAGATCGCGAATCTGGTCCAGCATCTTCTGCAGGTCGGACGATCGCATCATCTGCATGGTGCTGGGATCGAACTCCTGCGGCTGCTGGTCCGGATTCTGCATCATCTGCTGCGCCATCGCGCGCAGGTAGCGGTCCAGCGCGCGCCTGAGCTCGGCCATCAGCCGCTCCAGCTCGGCATCGGAGGCGTTCTCGGCCAACGCCTTCATCAGCGTCTCCTGCGCCCGGCGCAGCTCGCGCTCGGCGAGCGAGACGCGCCCGTCCTCGAGCCGCAGCGCGGTGTCCCAGAGCAGCCCGCGCACCGGCTCGACAGCGCCGTCGGTCTCATCCATCGACAGCCGCGACCGGGCCGTGATCAGCGCGAGGAACACCACGGAATCGTGATGGAACGCACCGGGCTCGGAGGCGATCTCCACGATCCGGCGGACGATGTCCTCGCGCTTGTGCGGCTCGCTTGTCAGGCGCTTGCGCTGCTCGATGATGGCGCGGGCGACCGGGTTGGTGAACTGGCGCTCGGGCAGGGTGAACGGCATTGCCTCGGAGCGCCCTTCCTGGCCCAGAGCGTCCACCGCCACAAGCTCCATCGTCACCGGCATTCCCGCCCATTTGTGCGGGGCGAGGTCGTGGAAGCCGGATTCCTTCGCCGCGGTGGCGTTGCGGCCCGGCAGATGGAGCTCCAGCGTCGTCATCTCCTTGCCGATCACCGCGCCTTTTTCATAAGTGCGGCGCAGTTCCGCCCGGACGGAGACCAGCCCGTAATCGTCGGCCGCGTTGAACGCGATCCCGGTGGCGGCGTGCAGCGTCGGCTGCGGCGGTTTGTCGAAGGCGATGGTCGGCGGCCGGTCCGGCACGATCTCGACGGCCCATGCGCCAAGCGTCTCGCCCGAAAGCTCGACCTCGAGCGGCCCGCCCTTTTCGAGCGCCATCTCCAGCCGGCTGCTGGCGCGATCGACCGTCTCGAACGGGACCGCATCGTCGCCGAGGCGCAGCCGCGCCTGGCCGCCGCCCGGCCCCTGCACCTGGGCCGCCAGCTTGCTGCCGGCGGGCACCTTCAGCAGGACCGGGCCGTCCGGCGCGGCGGCGCCCTGCGGTCCCGCAGGCGGCGCGCCCGCGGGCGCCTTCGCCAGCCGCGTCGGGAACAGCGGGGCGAGACCGGTATAGGAGGGCGGCGTAATCCACAAATCCAGCCTGGCGACGTTCGCCGCGCTCTTGCCCACGCCCAGCGCCGGCTGCAGTGCGCGGGCCAGCCGTTCGTCCGCGTCCCTCCACCCGGCGGTCAGCCCGACGACGAGCAGCAGCAGCAGCGCGCCGCGCAGGCTCCACTGGTCGAGGCGGGCAAGGCCCGGCGTCGGGGCGCCCACGCGCAGCCGCCGCACCATCTCGGCCATGCGTTGCTGGTGCACCCGCCACAGCGCGGCGGAATCGGGGTCGTTGCCGCCGACGGCGAGCGTGTCCTCCATCGCGGCCAGCGGCCGGTGGTCGAGCCCGCTCGCCTGTTCCAGCCGGCGCCGCGCCTCCTCCGTGCCGGGGGCGGAGAAGCGGCGGCAGCCCCGGCGCGCCGCAACGCCGAACGCGACCGCAAGCGCCAGCAGGACGAGCGCGTGAGCCCATCCGGGCAGATGCGGCAGGACATCGAGCAGGGCAAGGGCCAGAAACAGCCCGGCGATTCCCACGGCGGGCCACGCCGCCAGCCAGGCACTCTCCCAAGTCAGCGCGAGCCGGGCCAGACCAAGCTTTCGTCCCAGCCGGGGGAGAGTCGGGCGGATACGGTCGTCTTCGGCCAAATCCGTCATCCTTTCGATGCGCCGCGCGCGCGGCGCGGCCTGTACGGGCCTATGCTACCAGATGTGTCGCCGGAGGCCCAAATCAACATTTCCTAGTCTTCGAGCCAAGCGGGTCCTAGTCTTCGAGCCAGGTGGGCAGGCGGTCAAGGGATATCAGCGCTTCGTAATCCGGCCGCGGGCGGATGACGAAGAATTGATCGCCGTTCACCATCACCTCCGCCACCGGCAGCCGGGTGTTGTAGGTGGACGCCATCGCCGCGCCGTAGGCCCCGGCGGACTCGATCGCCAGCAGTGCGCCGGCGGCGATGTCGTCGGGCAGGGCGGCGCCGCGGGCGAGCACGTCGCCGGTCTCGCAGACCGGCCCCACCACCTCCGCCGCCCGCCGCGCGGCGTTGCGCCGGTCTGCCGCGGGAACCACATTGTGCTTCGCGTCGTAGAGTGCGGGCCGTATCAGGTCGTTCATCGCCGCGTCGACGATGACGAAGCGCTTCGTCGCCGTGTCCTTCACGAAGATGACGCTGGTGACCAGGATGCCGGCATTGCCGACCAGCACGCGGCCCGGCTCGAACACCAGCTTCACGTCCAGCCCGCCCACCGTCTCCGCGACCATCGCCGCGTAATCGGCGGGGTTCGGCGGGGACTCGCCCTCGTAGACGATGCCGAGCCCGCCGCCGAGATCGAGCCGCTCCACCGTCAGCCCCTGGGCGCGCAGGCTCCGCACCAGCGCGGCGACGCGGGCGAAGGCGGCGCGGAACGGGTCCAGCGTGGTGAGCTGCGAGCCGATATGGACCGCGATCCCGACCGGCTTCAGCGACGGCAGCGCGGCGGCGCGGGCATACAGCGCGGGGGCGAGCGCGAGATCGATGCCGAACTTGTCCTCCTTGCGCCCGGTCGCGATCTTGTGGTGGGTGTTCGCATCCACATCCGGATTGACGCGGAGCGCCACGGGGGCGGTGCGGCCCAGCCCGGCGGCGATTTCGGCCAGCGCCTCCAGCTCGGGCGCGGATTCGACGTTGAACTGGCCGATCCCGGCTTCCAGCGCGAAGGCCATTTCCGGCCGCGTCTTGCCGACGCCGGAAAACACGATCTTCTCCGCCGGCACCCCGGCCGCCAGCGCGCGGCGCAGCTCGCCCTCGCTGACCACGTCCGCGCCCGCGCCGAGCCGCGCGAGGGTGCGGATCACCGCGATATTGCTGTTGGCCTTCACCGCGTAGCAGACGAGCGCGCCAAGCGAGGCGAGCGCGCCAGCGAACACCTGATAATGCCGCGTCAACGTCGCCGCGGAATAGCAGTAGAACGGCGTGCCCACCGCGGCCGCGATCTCGGCGACGGCGACGCCCTCGGCGAACAGCCGCCCGTCGCGGTACTCGAAATGGTTCATTTGGGGACGTACGGATTCGGGTCGTACGGATAGACTCTCGGATAGTCGGACTTCTCGCCCGGCGGCGGTTCCAGATCGGCCTTCTTGCCGCACCCCGAAAGGGGCAGGGCCAGCGCCAGCGCGGCCAGCAGCGCGATCGGCCCCTGCCGCCTCATAGGAAACGCTCCCGCGCGGCCCGGACCTGCGCGCGTACGCAATCGGGCGCGGTGCCGCCGTAGCTGGTGCGGCTGGCCACGGAATTCTCCACGCCGAGCACGCCGTAGACCTCCGCCGTGATCGCGGGTTCCACCTTCTGCATCGCGTCGAGCGCCAGCGCGCCGATCTCGCAGCCCGACTCGTCCGCCAGGCGCACGATCTCCCCGGTCACGTGATGGGCGCGGCGGAAGGGCATGCCGAGCGCGCGCACCAGCCAGTCGGCCAGGTCGGTCGCGGTCGAATGCCCGCCCGAGGCGGCGGCGCGCATCCGGTCCGCGTCGAAGGCGATGTCGCGCACCATGCCGCGCATCGCGGCGACGCAGAGCCGGATCGCGTCGGCGGCGTCGAAGACCGGCTCCTTGTCTTCCTGCATGTCCTTGGAATAGGCCAGCGGCAGGCCCTTCATCACCGTGGTCAGCGCGGCCAGCGCGCCGAACACGCGGCCGGTCTTGGCGCGCACCAGCTCGGCGGCGTCCGGGTTGCGCTTCTGCGGCATGATCGAGCTGCCGGTGGAAAACGCATCCGACAGCCGGGCGAAACCGAACGGGGCGGAGCACCAGATCACCATCTCCTCGGCCAGCCGCGACAGATGCCCGGCGCAGATCGACGCCGCGCCCAGGAATTCCAGCGCGAAATCGCGGTCGGACACC
>WHUE01000130.1 GCA_009377375.1 Alphaproteobacteria bacterium
CGACGGTCCGTTCGCTTCGTTCAACGGCCTGGTCGAGGACGTGGACGAGGAAAAGGCGCGGCTCAAGGTGGCGGTATCCATCTTCGGCCGGGCGACGCCTGTCGAGCTCGAATACTCGCAGGTCGAGAAGCTCTAGTTTTCCGCGTGGGAGGCCTGCCATGGCCGTACCACGCCCTTTGGTCTAACCGAGGCCGTCCGGCCTAACCGAGGAAGAAATGGCAAAGAAGATTCAAGGCTACGTCAAGCTGCAGGTCTCTGCAGGCCAGGCCAACCCGTCGCCCCCGATCGGGCCCGCGCTCGGCCAGCAGGGCGTCAACATCATGGAGTTCTGCAAGCAGTTCAACGCGTTCACGCAGAACGAGGAGCAGGGCATCCCGATCCCGACCGTGATCACGGTCTACGCGGACAAGAGCTTCTCCTTCGTGACGAAGACGCCGCCGGCGTCCTACTTCATCAAGCGTGCGGCGAAGCTGAACAAGGGCTCCGCCACGCCCGGCAAGGACATCGTCGCCCAGATCACGATGGACCAACTGCGCGAGATCGCGACGACGAAGATGGCGGACCTCAACGCCAACGACGTCGAGGCCGCGGCGCGGATGCTCGCCGGTTCCGCCCGTTCCATGGGCATCCAGGTGAGGGGATAATCCCATGGCAAAGGGAAAGAGACTTGAGAGCGCGAAGGAAGGCATCGACCGGGAGCGCAACTACGTGCTGACCGAGGCGGTTCGGCTGGTCAAGGAGCGGGCGAAGGCGAAGTTCGATGAGACCATCGAGCTGTCGATGAATCTCGGCGTCGACCCGCGCCATGCGGACCAGATGGTGCGCGGAGTGGTCGATCTGCCCAACGGCACCGGCAAGACCGTGCGCGTCGCCGTCTTCGCCAAGGGGGCCAAGGCCGACGAGGCCAAGGCGGCGGGCGCCGATCTGGTGGGCGCCGAGGATCTGGCGGAAAAGGTGCAGGGCGGCGAGATCGCCTTCGACCGCTGCATCGCGACGCCGGATATGATGGCGCTGGTCGGGCGGCTCGGCAAGGTGCTGGGTCCGCGCGGGCTGATGCCGAACCCGAAGCTCGGCACGGTGACGCAGGATGTCGCCGGGGCGATCAAGAGCGTCAAGGGCGGCCAGGTCGAGTACCGGACCGAGAAGGCGGGCATCATCCACGCCGGCGTCGGCAAGGCCAGCTTCTCCGAGGAGGCTCTGGTCCAGAACGCGCGCACGCTGATCGACGCGGTCAACCGTGCCAAGCCGAGCGGCGCGAAGGGCACCTATATCAAGCGCATCTCGCTGAGCTCCACCATGGGGCCGGGGCTGCGCATCGACATTGCGGACACGCTGTCCCAGCCCGGGGCGGGCTGAACCGCGTACCGAGAAATTCCGCCGCTTCGGGCCTCGGTCCGGCGCGGCGGGGCGTAAGGAGCCGGGGCGTATCGCCGGCTCCGACCTGTCCGAGACTACAGGATTCCGCACGGCAATGCCGGACGGGGTAAAGAGGGAGAAATCCCGGCCTGTACAGACGGGGGTTGCAAGCGTTTCGTGCGGCGGACCGGACGGTGTCCGGGCGCCGCGGGGCAACGGCTTGAACTTCTGGGACAGGCGATCCGGACCGTGCCGGCGTCGCCGGCATGGTCAAGCGAAACCGGTTTCGGCGGCGCCCAATCGCCCGCCGGGCCGACTGTAAAAGGAGACGGCGTTTGGACCGCACACAGAAGGAAAAGCTGGTCGCCTCGCTTGCCGACGTCTTCGGATCGGTCAACCTCGTTGTCGTTACCCGTCCTCTCGGGCTGACGGTGGCAGAGGCGACCGAGCTGAGGCGTCAGATGCGGGATGCCGGCGCACGCTTCAAGGTCACCAAAAACCGGCTGACACGTCTCGCCCTCAAGGGGACTCCGTTCGAGCCCCTGTCGGACCTGTTCTCCGGGCCGACGGCAATTGCCTATTCGGAGGATCCCATTGCGGCCGCGAAGATCGCCGTCAAATATGCCGAGTCCAACAGCAAGCTGGAAATTCTCGGCGGCGCGCTCTTCCAGGACGTTCTGGATTCTGCGGGGGTCAACAACCTCGCCAAGCTGCCGTCACTCGATGAGCTGCGCGCCAGGATCGTCGGCATGGTGAATACGCCGGCGACCCGCATTGCCGGGGTGCTTCAGGCGCCCGGCGGCCAGCTCGCCCGGGTCATTCAGGCCTACTCAGCGAAGGGCGAGGCGGCCTGAGGCCGGCCTGACCCCGAGACACGAAACGCACATATACGCCTAAGGAGTTAGAACCATGGCTGCCAATCTCGACCAGATCGTAGAAAACCTCTCCAGCCTGACCGTGCTGGAAGCCGCCGAGCTCAGCAAGATGCTCGAGGAGAAATGGGGCGTTTCCGCCGCGGCGCCCGTCGCCGTTGCGGCGGCTGCCCCCGCTGCCGCCGCCGCGGAGGAGAAGGATTCCTTCGACGTCATCCTCGCGAGCTTCGGCGACAAGAAGATCAATGTCATCAAGGAAGTCCGCGCCATCACCGGGCTCGGCCTCAAGGAAGCCAAGGACCTCGTCGAAGGGGCGCCGAAAGCCGTAAAGGAAGGCGTCAACAAGGACGAGTCCGAGGAGATCAAGAAGAAGCTCGAGGAAGCGGGAGCGACCGTCGAAATCAAGTAATGACGTCGCAACCCTTTCTTCGTTGCCGTTGCCCCGGCGGGCGGCCGCGCCTTGCGCGCGCCGCCCAGCCGGTTTTCGATTCTTCCGGTTCCGGCCTCAAAGCCGGGACCGATCGCCGGGCGGCGGGGATTCGCCCCGTCGCCGGCTGCGCCAACCTTGCCATCGCCTGAGAGCGGTTGAGAGGAATTGATGCCCAAGTCGTTCACCCAGCGCAAACGTATCCGCAAGAGCTTCGGCCGTATCCACGAGGTTGCTCCGATGCCGAACCTGATCGAGGTTCAGAAGGCGTCGTACGACAACTTCCTCCAGATCAACGTGCCGCCGGCGGACCGCTCCAACAGCGGTCTCCAGGCCGTGTTCGAATCCGTTTTCCCGATCAAGGACTTTTCCGAGAACGGCACGCTCGAATTCGTGAAATTCGAGCTGGAGGAGCCGAAATACGACGTTGACGAGTGCCAGCAGCGCGGCGTGACCTTCGCGGCGCCGCTGAAGCTGACCCTGCGTCTCGTCGTGTTCGATGTGGACGAGGAAACCGGCTCGCGCTCCATCCGCGACATCAAGGAGCAGGACGTCTACATGGGCGACATGCCCCTGATGACGGATAACGGCACCTTCGTCGTCAACGGGACCGAACGCGTGATCGTGTCGCAGATGCACCGCTCCCCGGGCGTCTTCTACGACCACGACAAGGGCAAGACCCATTCTTCGGGCAAGTACCTGTTCGCCGCCCGCATCATCCCCTATCGCGGCTCCTGGCTGGATTTCGAGTTCGACGCCAAGGATCTCGTCTATGTCCGCATCGACCGTCGGCGCAAGCTGCCGGTGACGACGTTGCTGATGGCGCTGGATTCGGCCGGGACCGAGGCGCGGCGCGCCAAGGCGGCGGAAGAGGGCGGCCGCATTGCGCCGGAAGAGGGCATCGGCATGACGGCCGAGGAAATCTTCGGTTATTTCTACAGGACGATCGAATACACGCGGAGCAAGGACGGCTGGAAGACGCCTTTCGAGGTGGAGCAGCTTCGCGGTCAGAAGTTGATCAAGGACCTGGTGGATGCCAAGTCCGGCAAGGTGGTGGCCGAGGCCGGCACCCGGATGACGCCGCGTCTCGCCGGCAAGCTCCAGTCGGAGGGGCTGAAGGAGCAGGCGGTCACCGACGTCGATCTGGTCGGGCGCTACGTCGCCACGGACCTGATCAACGAAAGCACCGGCGAGATCTATGTCGAGGCCGGTGACGAGATCACAGAGGAAATCCTCGAGACCCTGGCGGAGGCGGGCGTCAAGTCCCTGCCGACGCTCGCGATCGACCACCTGACGGTGGGTCCCTACATCCGCAACACGCTGGCCGTCGACAAGAACAACACGCGGCTGGAAGCGCTGATGGACATCTACCGGGTGATGCGCCCGGGCGAGCCGCCGACGCCGGACACCGCGGAGGCGATGTTCAACAGCCTGTTCTTCGACCCCGAGCGCTACGACCTGTCCGCCGTGGGCCGCGTGAAGATGAACGCCCGTCTCGGCCTCGAGACGGACGACCAGGTCCGCGTGCTGCGCAAGGAGGACGTCCTCGCCGTTATCAAGGTTCTGGTCGAGCTGAAGGACGGCAAGGGCGAGATCGACGACATCGATCACCTCGGCAACCGCCGCGTGCGTTCGGTGGGCGAGCTGATGGAGAACCAGTACCGCGTCGGGCTGCTGCGCATGGAGCGGGCGATCCGCGAGCGCATGAGCTCGGTCGAGCTGGATTCGGTCATGCCGCAGGACCTGATCAACGCCAAGCCTGCGGCGGCCGCGGTGCGCGAGTTCTTCGGCTCGTCGCAGCTGTCGCAGTTCATGGACCAGACCAACCCGCTGAGCGAGATCACGCACAAGCGCCGCCTGTCGGCGCTCGGGCCGGGTGGCCTGACGCGCGAGCGCGCCGGGTTCGAGGTGCGCGATGTGCACCCGACCCATTACGGCCGCATCTGCCCGATCGAGACGCCGGAAGGACCGAATATCGGCCTGATCAACAGCCTCGCCACCTATGCGCGGGTCAACCAGTACGGCTTCATCGAGACGCCGTATCGCGTGGTCGAGGCCGGCAAGGTCACCGACGAGGTGAAGTACCTGTCGGCGATCGAGGAGGGCCGGTACACGGTCGCGCAGGCCAATGCCGAGCTGGACCGCCACAACAAGCTGGTCGAGGATCTGGTGAGTTGTCGCGCGGGCGGCGAGTTCGTCATGTCGAGGCGCGAGGACATCGACTATATCGACGTCTCGCCCAAGCAGCTCGTCTCCGTCGCGGCGGCGCTGGTGCCGTTTCTCGAGAACGACGACGCCAACCGCGCGCTGATGGGCTCCAACATGCAGCGCCAGGCGGTGCCGCTGATCCGCGCCGAGGCGCCGCTCGTCGGGACCGGGATGGAAGAGGCCGTTGCCCGCGGCTCGGGCGCCACCATCGTGTCCAGGCGCTCCGGCGTGGTCGACCAGGTGGACGCCACCCGCATCGTGGTGCGGGCGACGGAGGAGACGTCGCTGTCGGCGCCGGGCGTGGACATCTACAACCTGCGCAAGTTCCAGCGGTCGAACCAGAACACCTGCATAAACCAGCGTCCCCTGGTGAAGGTGGGCGACAAGGTGGCGGCCGGCGACATCATCGCCGACGGTCCGTCGACCGAGCTGGGCGACCTGGCGCTGGGCCGCAACGTGCTGGTCGCCTTCATGACCTGGCACGGCTACAACTTCGAGGACTCGATCCTGATCTCCGAGCGCATCGCGCGCGACGACGTGTTCACCTCGATCCATATCGAGGAATTCGAGATCATGGCCCGCGACACCAAGCTGGGCCAGGAGGAGATCACCCGCGACATCCCCAATGTCGGCGAGGAAGCGCTCAAGAACCTCGACGAGGCGGGCATCGTCTATATCGGCGCGGAGGTGCAGCCGGGCGACATCCTGGTCGGCAAGGTCACGCCGAAGGGCGAAAGCCCGATGACGCCGGAAGAGAAGCTGCTGCGCGCCATCTTCGGCGAAAAGGCGTCTGACGTGCGCGACACGTCGATGCGCCTGCCGCCGGGCGTCGCCGGGACGATCGTCGAGGTGCGGGTGTTCTCGCGCCGCGGCGTCGACAAGGACGAGCGTGCGCTGGCCATCGAACGCGAGGAGATCGAGCATCTCGCGAAGGATCGCGACGACGAGCTGCTGATCCTGGAGCGCAGCTTCTCGCAGCGGATCAAGGACCTGCTGGCGAACCAGACCATCGTCAGCGGGCCGAAGGGGTTGAAGGCCGGCGGGCGCGTGACCCAGGCGGTCCTGACCGAGTACTCGCCGCGCCAGCTCGCCCAGATCGTCGTCAAGAACGACAAGGTGATGGCCAATCTCGAGGAGCTGAAGAAGCAGTTCGACGAGAGCGAGAAGCGTCTCCAGATGCGCTTCGAGAACAAGGTCGACAAGGTGCAGGGCGGCGACGAGCTGCCGCCCGGCGTGATGAAGATGGTCAAGGTCTTCGTCGCGGTGAAGCGCAAGCTGCAGCCGGGCGACAAGATGGCCGGCCGACACGGCAACAAGGGCGTCATCTCCAAGATCGTGCCGGTCGAGGACATGCCGTACCTGGAAGACGGCCAGCCGGTCGACATCGTGCTCAACCCGCTGGGCGTGCCGTCGCGCATGAATGTCGGCCAGATTCTGGAGACCCATCTGGGCTGGGCGTCGGCCGGGCTGGGCCGGCAGATCGGCGAGATGCTGGACAAGGTCTCGCAGGACGGCAAGCTGACAGGGCTCCGCAACACGCTGAAGTCCGTCTACGGCAAGCCGGTCTACGACGAGGACATCGCCAGCCTCGAGGACGAGGAGGTGATGGAACTCGCCGGGAACCTGCGCAACGGCGTGCCGATGGCGACGCCGGTGTTCGACGGCGCCCATGAGGAGGACATCGTCGAGCTGCTGGAGAAGGCGGGGCTGGATTCGTCCGGCCAGGTCTGGCTCCACGACGGGCGGACCGGCGAGAGATTCGACCGCAGGGTGACGGTGGGCTATATCTACATGCTCAAGCTGCATCACCTTGTGGACGACAAGATCCACGCGCGCTCCATCGGGCCGTACAGCCTGGTCACCCAGCAGCCGCTGGGCGGCAAGGCGCAGTTCGGCGGCCAGCGCTTCGGCGAGATGGAGGTGTGGGCACTCGAAGCCTACGGCGCC
>WHUE01000131.1 GCA_009377375.1 Alphaproteobacteria bacterium
CGCATGAATGAATCGCAGTATCTGTTGCGGCGCTCATAAAGTCTCAATCATTTTGGCGCAGGCTCGGTCCTGTGCCTTTTGCGTTCCAGAGTACCCCGCGTAGTCATTGTAACGAGCCGGTCCCATGATTGACGGTCTCAATTTCAACAACCTCAATGTCGACGACAAGGGCCGCGTGTCCTTTTCCGGCATCGGCTCGGGCATCGACCTTCAGGGCACCGTCGACGCGATCATCGCCGCGCGGCAGATTCCGGTGGACACGCTGGAGACGCGCGTCACCACCAATCTCGACAAGATCGCCGCGCTGCAGGAGCTGCGCACCTCGCTCAACACGCTGCAATCGTCGCTGACGAAGCTCTACGGCGCCGTCACCTTCGGCAACGCCAACAACATCTTCGAGGGCAAGAGCGCTTTCGCGACCGCCAGCCGCAGCGACGGCAGCACACCCTCGGCCGTCGGCAACCTGGTCGGCGTCAGCGTCACCAACTCGGCCGCCGCGGACAGCCACCAGATCGAGGTGATCCGCACCGCCAAGGCGCACAAGATTTCGAGCAATGCCTATGCGAGCGCAAACGCCAGCCTCGGCCTGACGGCAGGCGACAGCTTCACGATCGAGGGCGTCACCATCGAGCTCGGCGGCGGCGAGAAGCTGAACGACCTGCGCGACCTGATCAACAGCGCGAACGCCGGCGTCACCGCCAGCATCGTCTCGGTCGGCACGGCGGAACACTACCTGGTGCTGACGAAAAAGAGCACCGGCGAGGCGATGACGCTGGCCGATACCAGCGGCACGGCGCTGCAGGATCTCGGCGTACTGACCGGCGGCGGCGTGCCGGCCAACGTGCTGCAGAACGCGCAGACCGCGCGGCTCTATGCCGACGGGCTGCTGGACCAGACCAACACGGTATACGAGACCGCGTTCCAGACGGGGGCGGGAGTGCAGGTCGGCACGGCCGGCACGCTGCAGTTCACGCGCGACGGCGACGCCTTCGACTTGGGCAGCATCGCCTACGCCGCGACCGACACGCTCCAGAACATCGTCGACAACATCAACGCCAACGTCACCGACGTGACCGCGACCATCGTCACCGAGGGCAGCGGGATGCGGATCGAGATCACCGGCGCGGCCGCGTTCTCGATCTCGGAGACCGGCGCCGGCAGCGCGCTCGACGATCTCGGCATCGACAACAAGCGCCGCGTGATCGAGCGCAGCAGCAACACCATCTCCGACCTCTTTGCCGGCGTGACGCTGACGCTGTTCCAGGCCGAGAAGGGCACCACGGTCCAGCTCGATATCGAGCAGGACCTGTCGCAGGTGAAAGACGAGATCGTCAATTTCGTCAACGCCTACAACGAGCTGAAGATCCTCATCAACAGCCACAAGCTGGTCGACCAGAACACCGGCGGGGCGGACTCCGACGCCGGCGTCCTCTTCGGCAGTCAGACGCTCAACGAGATCAACCAGACCCTGAGCCGGATCGTCGGCAGCGGCGCCACCGGCGTCAGCCCCGAATTTTCCGTGTTCCGGCAGATCGGCATCAATTTCATCGACCTGCAGGAGACCGACCCGCTTCTGCGCGAAACGCTGGAGATCGACGACGCCACGCTGGACGAGGTGCTGCTGAACAGCTCGGACGATGTGCGCCGGATGTTCACCTTCGATTTCTCCTCGTCCGACCCCCGCGTCTCGCTGCTCGGCTTCACCGGCAACACGACCTATAACGCCGACGGCTATACCGTCAATTTCCAGCCGGGCGACGGCGAGAACATGCTGCTTTACTCGGAGCAGGCTGACAACGCCTACTGGAATCCGGTCAGCGCAAGCGTCACCGCCGATGCCACGACCGCGCCCGACGGGTCGATGACGGCCGACGCACTCGTCGCCGACGCCGTCGCCGGACAGCATTACCTGAGCAATACGACGGGAATATCCGTCACCGCCGGCGAGACATACGAATTCTCGACCTACGCCAAGGCGGGCGACCGCGACGGCGTCCGGCTCAGCGTCGGCGGCGCCGGCTTCGGCGGAGCCAAATACGCGAACTTCGACCTGGCGACAGGCACGGTGGAGGGCACATCGATCGGGGCCGAGGAAGCCACCATCGAGGACGTCGGCGACGGCTGGTACCGGCTGTCCGTCAAGGTCACCGCCACGGCAGATTCCACGGCGTTTTTCGAACGCCACGCCAAGGACGTCGGCGCCGCATCGTTTACCGGCGACGGCGCGACGGTGAATACGTATTTCTGGGGTGCACAGCTCGAATCGGCCGAAACCGATACCACTGTGCTCACCGATGCGAATGTCACGCCGACGCGCGCGACGGTGAATGCGGACGTCGACACGGCGCCGAACGGCGCCATGACCGCCGACGCGATCATTTCGAACACAGACGACAGCAGCCACTTCATTTCCAACACCGCCGCCGTCAGTGTGACCGCCGGCGAACAATACGATTACGTCACTTACGTCAAGGCGGGCGCACGGAGCCAGGTGCGCCTTATCCTGAACGGCGCGAACTTCGCCGCGAACACCAATGCCGACTTCAATCTCGCCACGGGGACGGTTTCGGGAACCGGCGCCGGCGCCGATTCAGCTTCCATCGAGGACGCGGGCGGCGGCTGGTACAAGATCACCCTGACCGGCACGGCCTCGGCCAGCGGCAGCGCGCAGATGGAGCTGTTCTCCCGCGACGCAGCGACAGGGCTGGCCTTCGCCGGTGACGACGCGACGGTCGACACCTATTTCTGGGATCAGCGCCTGGTCGAGAAGTCGTCGCCCGGCACCTATATCGGCACCACCAGCGCCGCCTCCTCCGGCGGTACGGCGAATATCGACGGCGACTCGACCGGCGCCTCCGACGGCACCGCCACCGTCAGCGGCAGCACGATCAAGGTCACGGACGGGCCCGCGAAGGGGCTGCAGCTGTTCTACACGGGCTTCAGCAACACCGCGTCGGTCGATATCGACTTCACCATCGGCGTCGGCGCCCAGCTCTTCTTTGCCATCCAGGGCCTGCTGGACACCACCACCGGCCCGGTGGAAACCGAAATCGATACGCTGACCGACCAGAACACGCTGAGCCAGAGCCGGATCGAGGAGATGCTGGACCGCCTCGCGGTTCAGCGGCAAAGCCTTATGGAACGTTATATCGCCATGGAGACCGCGATGGCCACGGCCGACCGGATCATGGAAAGCATCCGCCAGACCACCGAAGCGCTGTTCGCCAGCAAGTAGCCGCGGAACGCAACGACGATTCCGGATCAAAGGGGGCCGCGAACCGTGAACGACAATGTATCGAAATACCTGAACCAGCAGGTCATGACCGCGTCGCCGGCGAAGCTGGTCTCGATGCTGTATGACAGGGCGATCATGTCGCTCAAGGACGCCGTCTCGGCGATCGAGGCCGGCGAAATAGAGCGGCGCTGGAAGGCCAATGCGCGCGCCATCGAGATCATCGGCCACATGTGGTCGACCCTGGACCGCGAGAAGGGCGGCGAGATCGCCGCCAATCTCGACAGCCTGTTTTCCTACATGCTGGGCCGCCTGCCCCAGGTCGATTTCCAGAACGATCCCGCCCCGGCGCAGGAGGTGATCGAGCTGCTCAAGCCGCTCGCCCGGTCCTGGCGCGACGTTGCCGAGGGCAGGGCCGCCCGGCCGGACGGAACCCTCCCGGCGCCGGCCATGCCGCCGCAGCCGCAATCCCCCGGCGTGCGGACCTCTTTCTCCGCCTGAATCGAATCTCCCCCTTTCTGCTTCGATCGAGGCCCCGCGCTCGTGCGGGGCCTTTTTCATGGTGTTCGCGCCCGGCCGCCGCCATGCCGCCCGGCAATCGCTGACTGGTTAACGCGGCACAAATTTCCCCAGGCGGCAGAAATGAACCGGACCGAACCGCCCCTTGCGCCGGGTTCCGGTCGGGATTTTTCTTAATTTTCGCGAAATTCCAATGGGTTGCCGGAGTCATCCGCAACTGGCCCGCTTCTTGCACTGACGATCGCGAATGTTTCGACCGCGCCGGAAACGCGATTCCATCCTGGAACGTGCCGGCGGGCTGAAGCGCCGCATTGTTGAGTAACCGAGTTGTAAGAGCGCTTTTGAGAGGAACGAAGGAGTCACGCCACCCGGCGAGGGGAACGGGCCCGAGGCCCGCCAGGAACAGATCGCCGGACCGCAAGCCCAAGGAGATGATGCAATGGCGCTGAACGTAATTTCTAACTTCGCGGCGAACGTCGCCCACCGCAACCTGACGCGGTCCGACGCGGAGATGACCGACTCGCTGTCGAAGCTGTCCTCCGGCACCCGCGTGGTGTCCGCGAAGGACGACGCGGCCTCGATGGCCATCGGCTCCCGCCTGAGCGCCGAGATCAACGCCCTGCGCCAGGCGCAGGTCAACGCCGGCCAGGCGGTCTCGATGCTGCAGGTCGCCGACGGCGCCATGTCGCGCGCTCATGACATCCTGCTGCGCATGAAGACGCTGGCGGTGCAGGCCGGTTCCGGCCAGCTCTCCGGCACGGAGCGCGGCATGCTCAACACCGAGTATGGCCAGCTGGTGTCGGAAATCGACCGGCTGGCCTTCGACACGGAATTCAACGGCAACCAGCTCGTCAACGGCTCGATCGGCGTGGCGACGAACACCACCGGCACCGCGCCCGATTTCGAGCCCGTGGACGGCATGCAGGCGATCAGCTTCATCGGCGCCTTCGACAGCAGCACCAACGGCACCATCTCGTACGACGCGGGCAGCGAAACCTTCACCGTCAGCGCGGTAGAGGCCGGCAACTCCGTGGCAACGTCGTTCACCGGCGGCATCTCCAGCGACATCCATGACGGCAGCACGATGTCCACCGGCACCGTGGTGTCGCTGACGGCATCGGGCACCAGCGCCAAGATCGACCTGCTGGTCAACACGCTGTGGGACGTCGACGGCGTCCCGGCGGACGGCACGCTCGGCCTGTCGGGGGCGTCGACGACCGACTTCACGTACAAGGTCGGCACCGGCACCAGCCCGACCGCCGACGAGATTTCGGTGACGCTGACCAGCATCAGCGCCGCCGCGCTGGGTCTCGACACCACCGACGTGCTGGACACGACCAATTCGGACGCGGCCTCGCTGGCGATTTCCAGCGCGGTGGACGCCCTCAACGTCGCACGGGCCAATATCGGCGCCAGCCAGAACCGGCTGGAATTCGCCGCGGCGAACATCGCGACCACGCTGGAGAACACCGAAGCGGCCCGGTCCAACCTCCTGGACCTCGACATCGCCGCCGAGATGAGCCGGCTCACAAGCAAGCAGATCCTGGTGCAGGCGGGCGTCGCCATGCTGGCCCAGGCCAACCAGACACCGGAGACGCTGCTGCGGCTGTTCCAGTAGGAACCGCACGCACGCACGGCACCGCACCAACCCTGATTTGAGGAAACACGACAATGTTTGACGGATTGCACCTGGAAGACCTGGAACAGGTCAACGAAGCCTTTCCGAGCCAGCTGATCGTCATTCTTTACGACGAGGCGATCAAGGGCATGACCGACGCGATCGACGCCATCGGACGCGGCGACATCGAGACCCGCTTCGCGGCGACCACGCGGACGGCCGAGATCGTCTCGCAGCTCTACCTCGCGCTCGACATGGAACAGGGCGGCGAGATCGCGGAGAACCTGGGCGGGATCTACAACTTCATCCTGACCCAGATGCCGCAGATCAACTTCCGCAACGACATCAGGATGGCCGAGCAGGTCGTGACGCTGCTGGCGCCCATCCGGGACTCCTGGTTCGAGCTCGACGAGCGCATCCGCTCGGCGGTCACCGACGCCGAGGCCGAGGCCGACCGCATCGCCGCCGCCATGATGGCGCACGGCGCGCTGGCCGGCAAGCGCGGCGCCTGAACTGCCGGGCGCGCGTTACGGTTCCGGAAGGGCGCGCTTCACCGGCGCGCCCTTCTCCGTTCCGGGCGGCGCCGGCAGGCACGTTCTGCCGACCGTCCGGGGACGGAATTGCCGGCCGGCGCAAACTGCCCCGGCCGCCTTCACGAGGAGATGGACTAAATGGCTGTTCCGATTGAGTTTCTTTTTTGCAGGCCGGTGGCGGAACTGGCCCGGAACTTGCATCGGTCTCCGGCATCCAGCGCCGCGCAGCCGCGTCGCAACCCGATTGTTCAGTAGTTCGCGTAGTCGAGTCATGCATACGGACCCAATTCAGATCGTCACCAGGGACGCGCGGCCCCCCGCCAGGGAGGATGCCGCGCCCCGTTCCGACGCCTTCGCCGGGATGGTCCGCGAGAGCGGCCGGGACGACCGCGCCGACCGCGCGCCGCAGGGCGGCGAGGACGGCAGCGATCGTCAGTCTGTCCGCGCCGGCGAGGCGCGCCAGGCCGTGCGCGACGATGCCGCGCGGCCGAGTCGCGACGCCGCCGGTCCGGTCGATGCGGCGGAAGACGCCGCCGCCCCCGATCAGGCCGCGACCGACCAGACCGCCGACGCCGCCCCTGCGCAAGGGACAATCGGCGCCGCACAGACACCTTCTTCCGCGGCGATCCTGCCCGGCTCCGCGGCCGGCGCCGAGACCGACGGAAACGCCACGACCAGCGCCACCGTTGCCGCCGCGGCAATTCCGGACGAGAGCGGCGCGACCGTGACGCAGGACGGCGCCATCG
>WHUE01000132.1:0-2696 GCA_009377375.1 Alphaproteobacteria bacterium
TACACCTCCAGCAGGGTTTTGCCGCCCTGCCCGGCCCGGTCCGGGCGGGGGTGTGGATCGCCATCGCGGGGGCGAGCTTCACCGGCATGATGGCCATCGCGCGGCACCTGTCGTCCGGCATGCACGTGTTCGAGATCGTGTTCTTCCGCGCCGTGCTCGGGCTGCCCTTCCTGGTGCCCTACATGATCCGCAGCGGCCCGCGCGTGCTGCATACGCAGAAGACCGGGCTCTACCTGCTGCGCAGCGTCGGCGCGTTCGGCGGGCTGGTGTGCTTCTTCTACGCCGCGACGCTGATCACCCTCGCCGACATCGCGGCCATCGGCTTCACCCGGCCGGCGTTTTCCACCGTCGCCGCGATGCTGTTCCTCGGCGAGATGGCGCTGAGGCGGCGCTGGACCGCCATCGGCATCAGCGCCGTCGGCGCGCTGTTCATCGTCCGCCCCGGCTTCGTGGAGATCAATGCCGGCGTGCTGTTCGCCTTCGGCGCGGTGGCGTCGCAGGTGCTGAACACGGTGGTGATCAAGAAGCTGACCTGGACCGAGCCGCCGGACACCATCGCCGTGTATCAGGGGCTCTACCTCGCCCCCATGGCGCTGGTCGCGGCGGCCTTCGTCTGGGTCTGGCCGAGCTGGGAGCAGCTCGCCTGGCTGGTCGCGGCCGGCGCGCTCGGCACCGTCACGCAGCGCAGCATCGTGCGGTCCTACGCCGCCGCCGACGCCAGCGTGGTGGTGGCGCTGGACTTCATCCGACTGCCGGTGGCCGCGCTGATCGGGCTTCTGGCATTCGCCGAGCTGCCGTCGCCCTGGGTATGGCTCGGCGGCGCGATCATCATCGCCTCCACCGTGATCCTCACCCGTGGCGAGAGCCGCGACAAGGGCGCGAACCTGCCCCGGCGGACGGACGGGAAGAAGACATAGCGCATCAGACGCCGTGCTGCTTGTTCGGCGAGGGCTGCTTCGCGGTCTCGCCGCCAAGGAGCCGCTCCAGCGCGCGGCCGACGCTCTGGAGCACGGACGCCTCGCCCTCGCCGCTCAACTGGGCGCTGCCGGACATGCCCTCGTCCGCTGCGACATCCTCCTCGCTGGCGTCGTACTGCCAGCGGCGCAGGATCTCGACCTTCTGGTCCTTATTGAGCCCCGGCGCCTTCACGACGTCGTCCGGCGTCGCAAACGCCTCCGCCGGGTTGGCCAACGCCTTCTCGTATTCGACCGTTCCATTCATGACCATGTCCTCCTGACGGGGCAGCCGCCCCGTCAGGAGGACATGGTCAGTTCGGCGCGCCTTTTCCAGCGATTAGCGATTACCCCTGGGTGGCGACGATCCGCGTGCGCAGGGTGCCCACCGCGGGAGAGCGGATCTCCACCGTGTCGCCGGGCTTCAGGAACCGGTCGGGCTTGGGCTTGCCGCCCTCGCCGATGGGCGACGAATCCGCGGCGGTGCCGGCCGCCGTGCCGCCGGCGAGGATGTCGCCCGGATAGAAGGTGAAGTCGCGGGCGAGGAATTCCAGATACTCGCCGAACGAATAGACCATGTCCCTTGTGCTGAAGCTCTGGCGCAGATCGCCGTTGACCAGCGTTTCCACCGCGATATCGTTGAAATCCGCCTCGCCCACCGCGATGCAGGGGCCGATGGAGCAGCTGCCGTCGAAATTCTTCTGCAGGGCGAACTTCATAGGGCCGGGCTCGTGCGTCAGCCGCGCGCTCCAGTCGCCGAGCAGGGTGACGCCCCAGACATGGGCGGCGATGTCGCCTTCCCTGATGTTCTTGCCCGGCTTGCCGATGACGATGGCGGCCTCGCCCTCGTAATCCAGCCAGTCGGTGCGCGCCGGGTAGGGCACCGCGCCGTCCTGGCCGAGCGAGTCGCGATTCACCTTCCAGAAGCCCCAGCGGCCACGCTTGCGCACCTCCTCGCGCGGGTCGCCGCCGAAGCCGCGATCCTCGCCCCGTTCCTTGGCGCGCTCCGCCATCGCGCCGGCGTGGTCGGCGAAATTGCCGCCGGCGCAGGCGACGCGCGCGCCGCGGGCCTGGGGCGCATGCAAATCCACCTCGGCCACCGGAAAGACGATCCGCCCTCCGCCGACGCCGGTGCGCTCGCCCGCCTTGTCGAGATGGTCCAGCGCCTGCGCGACGTGGTCGAGGGCGCGCTTGCCCCCTTCGATCAGCCGGCCGAGATCGCTGGACGCCGCCGCCTCGGCCAGCGCCAGGGCGCCCGGCTCGTTGCCCTTTTCCTTCATCTGCTTGGCGACGGCGCCGGCGATGTCCACCACGTCGCCCCCGTGCAGGACGCCGGTGCGCTTCTCCAGGCCGTATACGACGATCTTCATCCGCTCTCTCCCCGATGCCGGTTTTGCGTTCGCGCCTTTCGCGGTGCCACACTGTCTCCGATTTTGCCGCGGTTTGCCACCCGTCCGGGCGCCGGTACAATCGGGGCGAGGCGCGGGCCGGAAACAACCGCGCGCACCAGGAGAGGCCGACCATGACGCGCTATTCGATCAGCCAGCCCGTGACCCAGGTGGAGGCGCCCCGGCTGGTGACCGGCCGGGGCCGGTTCACCGACGACATCGCCCTGCCGCGCCAGGCGGTGGCGGTGTTCCTGCGCTCGCCCCACGCCCATGCCGACATCCGGTCCATCGACATGGCGGCCGCCGCCGCCATGCCCGGGGTGGTCGCCATCCTGACCGGCGAGGACTACGTCGC
>WHUE01000132.1:2706-6529 GCA_009377375.1 Alphaproteobacteria bacterium
AGCGGCGCGACGGCTCGCCGATGTACCGCCCGCCGCGCCCGGCTTTGGTGCGCGACCGGGTGCGCCATGTCGGCCAGGCGGTCGCGCTGGTGATCGCCGAGACCGTGAACCAGGGCAAGGACGCCGCCGAGGCGATCGAGGTGGATTACGCGCCGATGCCGGCGCAGGTGTCCACCGCCGCCGCCAACAGGCCGGGCGCCCCGGTCCTGTGGGAGGACTGCCCGGACAACGAGCCGGTTTTCGCCCAGTTCGGCGACGCGGCGGCGGTCGACGCCGCGCTGGCCGGCGCCGCCCATGTCGTGCGCGAGACCTTCCCGGTCAACCGCGTCGCCGCCGCCGCGATGGAGCCGCGCGCGGTGGTCGCCGAGTACGACGCGGGGCGCGCGCACTACACCATCCACGCCTGCCGCCAGCGCCCCTATGTCTGGCGCACGATGATGACCAAGCACATCTTCGGCATCGCCGAGCAGCAGATGACGCTGATCGCCGGCGATGTCGGCGGCTCCTACGGCATGAAGGGCGGGCTCTACCCGGAGGTGCCGCTGGTCGCCTGGGCCGCCAAACGGGTCGGCCGCCCGGTGCGCTGGACCTGCGAACGCAGCGAGGCGCTGATGTCGGACGACCAGGCGCGCGACATGCATGTCGAGGCCGAGCTGGGGCTCGACGCGGAGGGGCGCTTCGTCGCCGCACGGCTGAGCTCCAGCAACAATGTCGGCGCCTATGTGACGATGATCGGGTTCATCTCCACGCTCGGCATCGCCCGCGCGGTGAGCGGATGCTACGCGACGCCGGCGGTGCATGGGCGCGCCGCCGCGGTGCTGACCAATACCGTGCCGGTGTCCAACTACCGCGCCCCCGGCGGCGCCCCCGGCACCTACGCGCTGGAGCGCATCATCGACATCGCGGCGCGCGAGATGGGCATCGATCCGGCGGAGATCCGCCGGCGCAACTTCGTCGCCCCCGACGCCATGCCCTGCCGGATGCCGAACTCCGAATGGTACGATTGCGGCGAGTTCGAGGCGGTGCTGGACAAGTGCCTGGAGAAGGCCGACTACGCCGGCGCCGCCGCGCGCAAGGCGGAGGCGCAGACGCGGGGCAGGCTGCGCGGCATCGGCGTCTCCAGCAGCGTCGATCCCTCCGCCGGGCCGTCGCCGGAGACCGCCGAGCTGCGCTTCGATCCCGGCGGGGACCTGACGGTGCTGGTCGGCTCCACCGCCCAGGGGCAGAGCCACGCCACCATCTACACCCAGATCGTCTCCGAGCGGCTCGGCATCGACGCGGAGACGATCCAGGTCGTCGAGGGCGATACCGGCCGGCTCGCCTGGGGCACCGGGACCGGCGCCGCACGCACCGCCACCATCGCCGGCACCGCCGTGTTCAAGGCGGTCGACAAGGTGATCGCGAAGGGCCGCCGCATCGCCGCCCACATGCTGGAGGCCGCCGACGACGACATCGTGTTCGAGGACGGAAATTTCACCGTCGCCGGCACCGACCGCAAGGTGGCGTTCCGCGAGGTCGCGCAGACCGCCTTCATGCCGGCGAAGCTGCCTGCGGACGTGGAGATCGGGCTGTTCGAATCCGCGACCTGGTCGCCGGAGACCGCCAACGTGCCGAACAGCAGCCATGTCTGCGAGGTCGAGATCGACCCCGATACCGGCACGATCGAGATCGTGCGCTACACCGCCGTCCACGACGTGGGCATCGAGCTGAACCCGCTGCTGGTGGACGGGCAGGTGCATGGCGGCATCGCCCAGGGCGTCGGCCAGGCGCTGATGGAGAACATCGTCTACGACCCCGAAAGCGGCCAGCTGCTCACCGGCTCGTTCATGGATTACTGCATGCCACGGGCCGACAATTTCTGCTTCTTCGACCTCGACCGGCATCCGGTGCCGACCGCGACCAACCCACTGGGCGTGAAGGGCGCCGGCGAGTGCGGCACGGTCGGCGGGCTGGCGGCGATGATGAACGCGGTCAACGACGCGCTCGCCCCGCTCGGCATCCGCAACCTCACCATGCCCTGCACGCCGCAGCGCGTCTGGCAGGCGATCCGCGACGCCGGCAAGGCGGCGTAAGGGGCGGGTGGCAAATATCAACTGAGACGGGCTTACAACGCCCCGAAGCTGCCCTAGACTGCCCGCCGACCCACTTCCCGGCATCAGGAGACAGGAATGATACGGACCCCCGTTTGCGACCTGCTCGGCATCGAGCATCCCGTGGCTTTGGGCGGGCTCGGCGGCGGGCATACACGGCCGGAGCTGGTGGCCGCGGTGTCGGAAGCCGGCGGGTTCGGCGCGCAGGGCTGTCACGGCATGAACGTGGCGCAGATCGGCGAGGCGGCGGCGACGCTGCGCGGCATGACCAACCGGCCCTTCGCGCTCAACTTCCTGCTGTTCCACTGCAACGAGGAACAGTTCGACGCCGGGGTGGCGGAAAAGCCGGCGGCCATCGCCATCGCCTGGCCGCGCCCTGACCAGGACCTGAAGCCCTATATCGCCCGCGCCCATGACGCCGGCTGCAAGGTGACGCTGATGGCCGGCGGCGTGCCGGAGGCGCTGCGCGGCGCCGAGGCCGGGGCCGATGTGATCATCGCCCAGGGGACGGAGGGCGGCGGCCATGTGAGCTGGATGGCGACCATGGCGCTGACGCCGATGGTGGTCGACGCCGTGGCGCCCATCCCCGTGCTGGCCGCCGGCGGCATCGCCGACGGGCGCGGCCTCGCCGCGGCGCTGGCGCTCGGCGCCGACGGGGTGTTGCTCGGCACGCGGTTCCTGGCGACGCCGGAAGCGCCGCTGCACCCGAACTTCAAGCAGGCCATCGTGGAGTCGGACGGCCACGACACCATGCTGACGGAAATCCCCGACATCGCCTCCGGTACGGTATGGCCCGGCGCGATGTCGCGCGCCGCGCGCAACAGGTTCGTCGAACGCTGGGCCGGGCGCGAATGGCAGCTCCGCCAGCACCAGGCCGATCTTTACAAGGGCGTGCTCGCCGCCCGCAAATCGGGCGACCGGGACGAGGCCACGCTGTCCTACGGCCAGGACGCCGGTCTGATCCACGACATCGTCCCCGCCGGCGAGGTCGTCAGGCACATCGTGGCGGAGGCGGAGGCGATTCTGAAGGACCGGCTGCCGGGGCTGGTGCGGTAGAGGGGACGCGCCCCACCCCGCTATTTCGGGTGCTTCGCCAGGTAGGTGTGGCGGAATTTCAGCCGGCATTCGGCGAGGTCCCAGTTGCGCCGGTACGCGGCGGGCGGGCCGGGGAGGACGCGGGCCCAGAGGAAGCGGGGCGCGGGGGCCGTGGCCAGGAAACGCCGGGCGTCCTCGAACTGGCCGGCCGAGGTGAGGGTGAAGGTAGACGGCAGCCCCGCCCCTTCGGCCATCAGCGCGAGGTTCGTGCGCCGCGCCGTGTGGCCCGGCTGGCCGCCGGTCTCGCCGTGCGCGCCGTTGTCGATGCAGATGATGGTCAGGTTGTCCGGCATCATCGAGGCGACGGTGGCCAGCGCGCCGACATTCATCATCAGCTCGCCGTCGCCGGTGATCACCGCGACCTTGCGGCCGGGCGCGCCGAGCGCGACCCCCAGCCCCATCGAGACCGCGGCCCCCATCGCGCCGCCCAGCGTGATCAGGTTGTCGGATTCCCGCGTCAGGGCGGCGGTGTCCTTGGCCGCACCCGCCAGCCCCGTAACAATCAGGTATTCCGCGTGATTCGGGAAGATCTCCTCCAGCAGCCCGCGGCGGTCCAGCGCGATCTCGGCCATGTCCGTTTCCTCCGTCTCAGAACGATTTCGCGCCGAGGAACTTCTGGCTGAGCACCAGCGCCACGC
>WHUE01000133.1 GCA_009377375.1 Alphaproteobacteria bacterium
GGCATCCAGGCGTTCGAGCCGGTCCTCATCGAAGGCAAGGCGATCCAGCTGCATCCGCTGGTTTGCACCGCCTTCAACGCCGATTTCGACGGCGACCAGATGGCGGTCCACGTGCCGCTGTCGCTGGACGCGCAGCTCGAGGCGCGCGTGCTGATGATGTCGACCAACAACATCCTCAGCCCGGCCAACGGCAAGCCGATCATCGTGCCGTCGCAGGACATCGTGCTCGGCCTCTATTACCTGACGCTCGAATCGCCGGACCAGCCGGGCGACGGCATGGCCTTCGCCGACGTGGGCGAGATGGAGCAGGCGCTCGACACCGGCGCGGTCACGCTCCATTCCAAGGTGCAGGTCCGCCTCAAGACCGTGGACGCCGACGGCAAGCCGAAGACGGTGCGCGTGGACACCACGCCGGGCCGCGTCAAGGTCATGGAGATCCTGCCCAAGAACCCGAAGATTTCGCTCGACATGGTCAACATGCTGTTGACCAAGCGCGAGATCACGAATGCGATCGACACCGTCTACCGCCATTGCGGACAGAAGGAGACGGTCATCTTCGCCGACCACATGATGGCGCTCGGCTTCAACCACGCCTGCAAGGGCGGCATCTCCTTCGGCAAGGACGACCTGGTCGTGCCTGCGGCGAAGGAGGCGCTGGTCGCCGAGGCGCAGGCGAAGGTGAAGGAGTACGAGCAGCAGTATCTGGACGGGCTGATCACCCAGGGCGAAAAGTACAACAAGGTCGTCGACGTCTGGTCGCAGTGCACCGATCAGGTCGCCGAGGAAATGATGAAGGGCATCTCGACCACCAAGCCGGGCCAGCCGGTCAACGCCATCTTCATGATGGCCGATTCCGGCGCCCGCGGCTCGGCGGCGCAGATGAAGCAGCTCGCCGGCATGCGCGGCCTCATGGCCAAGCCGTCGGGCGAGATCATCGAGACTCCGATCATCTCCAACTTCAAGGAAGGGCTGTCGGTGCTCGAGTACTTCAACTCGTCGCATGGGGCCCGCAAGGGCCTGGCCGATACGGCGCTCAAGACGGCCAATTCCGGTTATCTGACGCGTCGCCTGGTCGATGTGGCGCAGGACTGCACCGTGATCGAGGAGGATTGCGGCTCCAAGGGCTTCCTGACCGTCCGTGCGGTGGTCGAGGGCGGCGAGGTGATCGACGAGCTCGGCGAACGCATCCTCGGCCGGGTAACGGCGTCGGACATTATCGATCCGGTCGGCGGCCAGGTGATCGTCAAGGCCGGCACTCTGATGGAGGAGCCGGAGGTAGAGGCGATCGAGTCGGCGGGCGTCGACGAGGTCCAGATCCGTTCCGTCCTGACCTGCGAGAGCAAGGGCGGCGTCTGCGGCAACTGCTACGGGCGCGATCTCGCCCGCGGCACGCCGGTGAACGTCGGCGAGGCCATCGGGATCATCGCCGCGCAGTCGATCGGCGAGCCGGGCACCCAGCTCACCATGCGGACCTTCCACATCGGCGGCGCCGCCCAGCGCGGCGCGGAACAGTCGAGCGTGGAATCCGAATTCGACGCCAAGATCGAGATCCGCAACCGCAGCGTCGTGGAGGACAAGAACGGCCAGCTCGTCGTTATGGCGCGCAACACCGAGATCGCCCTGCTGGACGACCAGGACCGCGTGCGCTCGGAAATCCGGGTGCCTTACGGCGCGCGGCTGCTGGTCGACGACGGGGCCGAGGTGAAACGCGGCGAACGGCTGGCGGAATGGGATCCGTACACCCAGCCGATCATCTCCGAGAAGGAGGGCATCGCCCATTATCTGGACCTCATCGACGGCGTGTCGATGCGCGAGATCGTCGACGAATCCACCGGTATCTCGTACCGCAAGGTGGTCGACTGGAAACAGCAGCCCAAGGGCTCGGACCTGCGCCCGCGCATCACGCTGCGCGACGAGAAGGACGAGGTCATCCTGCTGACCAACGGCGTCGAGGCGCGCTATTTCCTGTCGGTCGATGCGATCCTTTCGGTCGAGAACGGCGTCAAGGTGAGGGCCGGCGACGTGCTGGCCCGCATCCCGCGCGAGACCTCGAAGACCCGCGACATCACCGGTGGCCTGCCGCGCGTCGCGGAGCTGTTCGAGGCCCGCAAGCCGAAGGACTTCGCGGTCATGAGCGAAATCGACGGCCGGATCGAGTTCGGCAAGGACTACAAGGCCAAGCGCCGCGTGATCGTGCATCCGGAAGACGACAAGATCGAGCCAGTGGAGCACCTGCTGCCCAAGGGTAAGCACCTCGCCATCCAGGAAGGCGATTTCGTCAAGCGGGGCGACTTCCTGATGGACGGCAGCCCCGTGCCCCACGACATCCTGCGGGTCATGGGCGTCGAGGCGCTGGCCGGGTATCTGATCAACGAGATTCAGGACGTCTACCGGCTGCAGGGCGTGAAGATCAACGACAAGCATATCGAGGTGATCGTCCGCCAGATGCTGCAGAAGGTCGAGGTCACCGAACCCGGCGATTCCGTCCTGCTGGTGGGCGAGCAGATCGATCGGGACGAGTTCGAGGAGATCAACGCCGCGCTGCTTGCCGACAAGCAGAAGCCGGCGAAGGCGGAACCGGTGCTGCACGGCATCACCAAGGCGTCGCTGCAGACCCGGTCCTTCATCTCCGCGGCTTCGTTCCAGGAAACCACGCGCGTCCTGACCGAAGCGGCGGTCTCGGGCAAGGTCGACGACCTCAACGGGCTGAAGGAAAACGTGATCGTGGGCCGCCTGATCCCGGCGGGGACGGGTGCCTTCATGAACCGGGCCCGGCGAATCGCCGCCGACCGCGACCGCGACATGGCGGCGCAGCTGGCCAAGCGCGAGGGCGAGCTGGCCGGCATCACCGCCGGCGAGGACGGAGAAGGGGAAGCCAAGAGCGCCTGATTGGGGGCTCCGAGCCCGACAAGTCCGGCGGCGGGGTGACGCACCGCCGCCGGACTGCCGATTTCCCCGAAAAACCCCGGTATCGGGTGTTTTCCGGGTTGACGGGTGCAGGGCGTCTATTTATATTCCGCCCCTCTTTGAGGTGCCGGTGGTAGGGGTTCAACCTAGACGCGGCGCCTGAAGAATTGGCGATTATAACTAACCAGCGTTGAGCCGTTCTGACGGCTGAAAGGCCCGCGGAGGCCGCCTTTTTGTTGTCTTCGCAGGTTTCTTTTGCTTTGCGCTCTCCGCGCCTGAAATAGGGATAGAGACGTCGTGCCGACCGTAAACCAGCTGATCCGCAAGCCGCGGCGGCCACAGGTCGCCCGCAACAAGGTGCCGGCGATGCAGGCCTGTCCGCAGAAGCGCGGCGTTTGCACCCGCGTCTATACGACCACGCCGAAGAAGCCGAACTCGGCCCTTCGCAAGGTTGCGCGCGTGCGCCTGACCAACGGGTTCGAAGTGACGAGCTACATCCCGGGCGAGGGTCACAACCTGCAGGAACACTCCGTCGTGATGATCCGCGGCGGCCGCGTGAAGGACCTGCCGGGCGTGCGTTACCACATCATCCGCGGCACGCTGGACACGCAGGGTGTCGGCGACCGCCGCCAGCGCCGTTCGAAGTACGGCGCGAAGCGACCGAAGTAGGACCGGGCCATGTCACGACGCCGTGCTGCACATAAACGCGAGATTCTGCCGGACGCCAAGTACGGCGACCCGGTTATTGCCAAGTTCATCAACTGCCTGATGTACGAGGGCAAGAAGTCGGTTGCCGAAGGCATCGTCTACCATGCCTTCGACGAGCTGCAACGCCGGGGCGGTCAGGATGCGGTCAAGCTGTTCCACGACGCGCTGGACAACGTGAAGCCCTCGGTCGAGGTGCGTTCCCGCCGCGTCGGCGGCGCCACCTACCAGGTCCCCGTCGAGGTGCGTCCGCAGCGCCGGCAGGCCCTGGCCATCCGCTGGCTGATCGACACCGCGCGCTCGCGCTCGGAAGACACCATGACCAGCCGGCTCGCGAACGAGATGCTGGACGCGGCGAACAACCGCGGCAACGCGGTGAAGAAGCGCGAGGACACGCACCGCATGGCGGACGCGAACAAGGCGTTCTCGCACTACCGCTGGTAATTTACGTTTTCATTCAAGAGTATCCAGAGTCGTCCCATGCCACGCATCACACCCATCGAGCATTACCGCAATATCGGCATCATGGCCCATATTGACGCGGGCAAGACGACGACGACCGAGCGGATCCTGTTTTACACGGGCAAGGCCTACAAGATCGGCGAGGTGCATGAAGGCACCGCGACGATGGACTGGATGGAGCAGGAGCAGGAGCGCGGCATCACCATCACCTCCGCCGCGACCACCGCGTTCTGGCGCGACTATCGCATCAACATCATCGACACCCCCGGCCATGTGGACTTCACCATCGAGGTGGAGCGGTCGCTCCGCGTGCTCGACGGCGCGGTCGCGGTGTTCGACGCGGTGTCCGGCGTGGAGCCCCAGTCCGAGACCGTGTGGCGCCAGGCCGACAAGTACCATGTGCCGCGCATCTGCTTCGTCAACAAGATGGACCGCATCGGCGCGGACCTGTTCAACACCGTCTCGATGATCGAGGACCGGCTGGGCGCAGTGCCTCTGGTGGTGCAGCTCCCGATCGGCGTGGAGTCGGAATACAAGGGCGTCGTCGATCTGGTGGAGATGCGCTCCATCACCTGGAAGGACGAGAACCTCGGCGCGGAATTCGTCTACGGCGATATCCCGGCCGAACTGGCCGACCAGGCCGCGGAGTACCGCGAGAAGCTGCTCGAGCTCGCCATCGAGCACGACGACGCGGCGATGGAAGCCTATCTGGAGGGCACTGAGCCCGACGGCGATACCCTGCGGCTCTGCATCCGCAAGGGCACGCTGGCGGCGGCCTTCGTGCCGGTGCTGAACGGCACGGCCTTCAAGAACAAGGGCGTGCAGCCGTTGCTCGACGCGGTGGTGGACTACCTGCCGTCGCCGACCGAGGTGCCGGCCATCCGCGGCGTCAAGATGGGCACCGAGGAAGAGATCGTCCGCAAGAGCAGCGACACCGAGCCCCTGTCGGCCCTCGCGTTCAAGGTGATGACCGATCCGTTCGTCGGCTCGCTCACCTTCGTCCGCGTCTATTCCGGCGTGCTCAAGGGCGCGACGGGGCTGCTGAACTCGGTAAAGGACAGCCGCGAGCGCGTGGGCCGCATCCTGCTGATGCACGCCAATTCGCGCGAGGACCTGAAGGAAGCCTATGCCGGCGATATCGTCGCCCTGGCGGGGCTGAAGGACACCACCACCGGCGACACGCTGTGCGCGCCCGAAAACCCGGTTGTGCTGGAGCGGATGGATTTCCCCGAGCCGGTGATCGAGGTCGCGGTGGAACCCAAGACCAAGAGCGACCAGGAAAAGATGGGCGTCGCGCTCAACCGCCTGGCGCAGGAGGACCCGTCCTTCCGCGTCTCGACCGACTATGAGAGCGGTCAGACCGTGATCAAGGGGATGGGCGAACTCCATCTGGAAATCATCGTCGACCGCATGAAGCGCGAGTTCAAGGTCGACGCCAATGTCGGCGCGCCGCAGGTGG
The DNA here is from genome assembly GCA_009377375.1 of Alphaproteobacteria bacterium. Lineage (GTDB taxonomy): Bacteria > Pseudomonadota > Alphaproteobacteria > MPNO01 > UBA2964 > WHUE01. The sequence continues at coordinate 5,534 of WHUE01000133.1, forward strand.
CGTACCGCGAAACCATCACCCGCAAGGCCGAGATCGACTACACCCATAAGAAGCAGACCGGCGGTTCGGGCCAGTTCGCCCGCATCAAGCTGGTGTTCGAGCCGACGGAGTCCGGGTCCGGCTTCCAGTTCGAGAGCGCCGTCGTCGGCGGCTCCGTGCCCCGGGAATATATTCCCGGCGTCGAAAAGGGGCTGAAGAGCGCGGCCGAGACCGGCGTTCTGGTCGGCTTTCCGATGATCGACTTCAAGGTGACGCTGATCGACGGCGCCAGCCACGACGTGGACTCCTCGGTGATGGCGTTCGAGATCGCCGCCCGCGCCGCATTCCGCGAGGGCGTGCCGAAGGCCTCGCCTCGGCTGCTGGAGCCGGTGATGCGGGTCGAGGTCGTGACGCCGGACGATTATCTGGGCGACATCATCGGCGACCTGAACAGCCGCCGCGGCGCGGTGCAGGGCATGGACAGCCGCGGCAACGCGCGCATCGTGACCGCGATGGTGCCGCTGGCCAACATGTTCGGCTACGTCAACAACCTGCGCTCGATGAGCCAGGGCCGGGCGCAGTTCAGCATGTTCTTCGATCACTACGAGCAGGTCCCGCAGGCCGTCGCCGACGAGGTTCGCGCCAAGCTGGCGTGACGAGTATCGCTACCGGAGCAGAAAAAGATGTCGAAAGCGAAGTTTGAACGAACGAAGCCGCACTGCAACATCGGGACGATCGGGCATGTTGATCATGGCAAGACGTCATTGACGGCAGCGATCACGAAGATACTGGCGGAGAGCGGCGGGGCGACGTTCACGGCGTACGACCAGATCGACAAGGCGCCGGAGGAGAAGGCGCGTGGTATTACGATTGCGACGGCGCATGTTGAGTACGAGACGGCGAACCGTCAC
>WHUE01000134.1 GCA_009377375.1 Alphaproteobacteria bacterium
GAGGCGAAGGGCGGCTTCGCCGGGCGGAGCTACAGCTATCCCGTCGCCAGCGAGGCCGCGCTGGGTCTGGTGCAGCACATGCAGCGCGCCGGGTTCGACCCCGCCTTCACCAGCAACGCGTCCCTGGACTACGCCTTTGGCATCCCTCTGGACTTCTGCGGCTGGCAGGGACCGGTTCTGCCGGTTTTCGTCAACGCCTACATCCCGCCGCAGCCGTCGATGGAGCGCTGCTTCGCCTTCGGCCGCGCGATGGCGGAGGGCATCCGCGCGCTCGGCCTGCGGGCGGTGGTGATCTGCTCCGGCGGGCTGTCCCACTACCCCGGAACGGAACGCTATGTCGATCCCGGTCCCGACACCGCCTTCGACGCCCGGCTGATGGAGATCATGGGCGGCGGCGACGTGCGGCACCTGCTGACGCTGGACGACCGCAGGCTGGACGAGACCGGCAATATCGAGCTGCGCTGCTGGGGCGTGGCCATCGGGCTTATCGGCGAGCGCAAGCCGGACACCGCCAGTTTCGAGCCCACCTGGCACCACAATTACGGCACGCTGGCCTGGACGAGCGCGCCGCAGGACGAGACCTGGATTCCGCATTACCCGCCGATCCGGCCCGAGCGCGTGGTGCTGTCCGACACGCTGCACCGGCTGGCCAACGACGCGGTGGAGCGCGAGAAGTACCTCGCCGACCCCGCCGCCTACGCCGCCGCCATCGACGGGCTGAGCGATCCGGAACGCGCGGCGCTGGTCACGCTCGACCAGTCGGCGATGATCGAGATGGGGGTGCACCCGTTCGTCCCCCACGCCTTCCGCCGCGTGCTGGAGCGCGCGGGCCTGCGCGAGGCGCCGGCGCCGGCGAAACGGGGCGGCTGACCCCTTGATCCGCCGCCTCCTTCACCGGTTCACGTTTGGCCTCGAACGCTTCATCGTTCGCGGCGCGCTGCATCAGCTCCTGTTCATTGCCGCGCTGATCGTGCTGGTTTCCATAGTATCGGGGACCGTGGTTTTTCTCGCCGCACCCGATTTCGGCGATTACCACGAATCGATCTGGTGGGGTTTCCTGCGGCTCACCGATCCCGGTTACCTGGGAGACGACAAGGGCGTGGTGGCTCGCACCGTCTCCACAATCGTCACCATCCTCGGCTACGTGCTCTTCATGGGCGCCCTCATTGCCATCATGACCCAGGGCCTCGGACGGCTGATGCGGCGGCTGGAATCCGGGGTCTCGCCGATCACCCTGACCGGTCATATCCTGATTCTCGGGTGGACCAACCGGACCCTGACGATCGTGAAGGAATTGCTGCTTTCGGAAGGAAGGGTGCAGCGATTCCTCCACCGGATGCATACGAACAGGCTGAAAGTGGTCATTATGGCGGAGGAGGTCTCCGCCGATCTGGTCATGGAACTGAAAGCCAGCTTGGGCGAGCTCTGGGATCCGAGCACGCTGATCCTGCGGTCGGGCAGTCCCCTTCACAAAGAACATCTCTCCCGCGTCGATTTCATGAACGCCGCCGCCATAATCCTCCCCGCCGACGATTTCAGCGAAGGCGGAGCGGAAACGCTCGACGCCCGCATCGTCAAGACGATCCTCTCGCTTGCCAACACCGGCGACAGGCAGGGATCTCCGCTACCGATCCTCACAACGGAGCTTTTCGACTCGCGAAAGATGGGGATCACGCGGTCGGCCTATTCCGGCGACATCGAGATCATTCCCGGCTCGACCGTAATCAGCCGTCTCATCGCCCAGAACGTGCGCCACAGCGGCCTCTCCAATGTGTATGCGGAACTCCTGACGCATAGCTCCGGCAATGAGATCTATATGCGCGAGTTTCCGGAACTCGTGGGACGGCCCTTTCGCGAGCTGGCGGCAAGGTTTCAGCGGGCGATTCCCCTCGGGGTCATTCGCCCAGACGGCGACAGGATCACCCCCTGTCTCAACCCCGCAAGCGACTTCGAGATCAGGGGAAAGGACCGTCTGGTCTTCGTTGCGGAAAACTATGACGCCATTGCGCCGGACGGCGTTAGCGAAGACGGCGATCTGCCGGTGGCTGCACCCATCGACCGCAAGGCAAGCGAAAGATCCGGCTCCAGACGCGTTCTGGTGCTCGGCTGGAACCACAAGCTGCCGTCCCTCCTGACCGAATTCCTGAGCTATACGGGAGAGAAGTTCGTCGTCACCGTCGTCTCGCGCGTGCCGGCCGAGGAACGGAGGATATTCAACGAGCGGTTCGCCGGCGATCTTTCACGGATCGATGTCGAACACGTAGAAGCCGACTTTACGGCGCCGCACGACCTGCAGGGCCTGCACCCGGAAAATTACGACAATGTCGTATTTCTCTCGAGCGACAGGCTCGATTCCGGCGAGGAATCCGATGCGCGGACGATTCTCAGCTACCTCTTACTCCGCACCATTCTCCCGCCCGACGCCGGGACACCTGAGATTCTCATCGAGTTGGTCGACCCCGACAACCATGCCCTGTTCGCGAACCGCCCGGGAGAGGTTCTGATCAGTCCCGTGATCATCAGCCACATGCTCGCCCATGTGACGCTGCGGCGCGACCTTTGGACCGTTTTCGAGGAACTCTTTACGGCCAACGGCGCGGAAATCTATTTTCGGCCCCCGAGCTACTATCGGGCTGAAGACCGGGCTCTCCTGTTCAGCGAAATACAGCGTCTGGTCGCCGCTCAGGGCGACATCGCTCTCGGGGTGTATACCCGGCGCGGGCAGGACGGTGCGCTGGAACGGCTGCATCTTAACCCCGCGCGGGATACCGAATGGCCGCTTTCGGATAACGACGAGATCGTCGTTCTTACTACCTATACCTGAGAGCCGCCGAAGCGACGGCCCCGGCTGCTGACACTTACCGCCGCCCCTCGAACCGGTCCAGCTTGCGGTTGTGGTAGTTCCACAGATTGGTGATCAGCCGCGGATAAAGCGACGCCTCGTCCTTCAGCCCCGTGCGGATCTTGCCGGACCATTCGTAGCCGGACGATTTCATGAAGAGCTGCTCGTAGCAGGCCTTCTCGACCATGATGCCCATCAGCACGCAGTGCTCGATGGAGGTGCCGCAGAAGGTGACGCCGTGGTTGCGCAGCAGCACCGCCCACTGGTCGCCGAGATCCGCCGCCATCGCCGCCGCGTCCTCGTCGGTGCGGATGAGGGCCAGTGTCTTGTCGAAAATCTTCACGTCCGAGAAGTACGACCCGTTGTGCCCCACCCCGACCAGCTTCTCCTTCGTGGCTGAGAACAGCACAGCGTAGGTCGGGTGGGTATGGCCCACCGAGTGGACGTCCTCCCGCGCCTTGTAGGTCTCCGAATGGATCACCCACTCCGAATGACGGTGGCCGTTGCTGCCGTCGAGCACCTTTCCGTCCCAGCCGATCAGATGCAGGTCGCCGGGCTCGACCTCGTCCAGCCCGATTTCCTGGCATTTCATCCACAGTCCCCGCCCCTCCGGGTCGCGCCAGGAGAGGTGCCCGAGCGTGCCCTCGGTGTGGCCGTTCATGGCGAGAATCCGGTACCCGCGGGCCAGCGATTCCAGCCCCTGGGCGATATCTGCGGCGGGTGCGGCGGTATCCATGCGTCTCTCCCTGCGACTCGTTGTTCCGCGAACGGTAGCAGATGGCGGAGACGTCAACAACACGGCCGAAAACGCCGCGCGGCGGACCTTTTGGCCCGCCGCGCTTTGCGTCTCCCGCCGCAGTTCAGGGCGGGCAATAAGTCGCGACCGGTGACGCCTGGCCATCAGGGGGAAGCGGAACAGCCTGTCAAAAGACGCCACCGGCCACGAGGGCAGAATGCCAGAACCAGCTTAAGGCGGCCTTTCCAAAACTGGTTAAGTCCCGTTACCCATGAATTTCGCGCCACCCGTCAGTCCGCGCTCATCACGTTGACGGGCTTGCCGTCGAGGAAGCCCCGGATCGCCGCGATATAGCCGTTAAAATAGGCCTGATAGTTGGATTCCTCGACATAGCCGAGATGCGGTGTCACCACTGTGTTCTCCAGCCGGCGGAACGGGCTGTCGGCGCGCAGCGGCTCGGTGCCATAGACGTCGAGCCCCGCGCCCCGGATCGCCCTGCGTTCCAGCGCATCCACCAGCGCCGCCTCGTCCACGATGGGTCCGCGTGAGGTGTTGACGAGGATCGCACCCGGCTTCATCAGCGCCAGTTCGTCCCTGCCGATCACGCCGCGTGTCCGGTCGCTGAGGATCAAATGGATGGTGATGACGTCGGACCGCTTCATCAGCTCTTCCTTCGTGACCAGCCCGACGCCGAACTCGTCGCAGCGCGCCCGGGTGAGGTTCTGGCTCCACGCGATGACGTCCATGTCGAACGCCTTGCCGATCACCGCCATCTTGCTGCCCAGCTTGCCCAGCCCGGCGATGCCGAGGGTCTTGCCGTGCAGGCCGGGGCCTACCGTGCTTTGCCATTCGCCGCGCCGGACCGCCGCGTCCTCCTTCGGAATATTGCGCAGCAGCCCGATGATCAGTCCCCAGGCGATGTCCGTCGTCGGCGCGCCGACGGAGGGCGTGCCGCAGCAGACGATCCCGCGCCCGGCCGCCGCCGCCACGTCGAAGCTGCGGTTCCGCATGCCGCTGGAAATCAGCAGCTTCAGCTTCGGCAGCTTCGCCAGCTGGGACTTGCCGAACCTTGTGCGCTCGCGCATGGCGCAGACGATCTCGAAATCCGCGAGCCGCGCCGCGATCTCGTCCTCGTCGCTCAGATGGTCGTTGAAGACCGTGATCTCGCAGTCCTTCTCGACCGGCGACCAGTCGGCCATCGAGAGCGTACAGTTCTGGTAATCGTCGAGAATCGCCACGCGCATCGTTCGGTCTCCCTTACCGTGATTTTCGTGGCCGCATCATGGGCGGAAGGCGCAAACGTGGCAACGGCGGAAACGCGGAATTCCGGGCGACCTCGGGGCGCAGATTCAGGTCGCAAAACCCGTCCAGGATCGCCATATTAACGGCCTGTCTCCGTTGCCAGTCACCCACCGTACATGGCCTCCGAAATCGTCGTCCGCGGCGCTCGCGAACACAACCTGAAGAACGTCGATGTCACCCTGCCGCGCGACGCGCTGGTGGTACTGACCGGCGTTTCCGGGTCGGGCAAGTCGTCTCTGGCCTTCGACACGATCTATGCCGAGGGACAGCGGCGCTACGTCGAGAGCCTGTCGGCCTACGCCCGCCAGTTCCTCGAGATGATGCAGAAGCCCGACGTCGACCATATCGAGGGCCTGTCGCCGGCGATCTCCATCGAGCAGAAGACCACCAGCCGCAACCCGCGCTCCACCGTCGGCACAGTGACCGAGATCTACGACTACCTGCGCCTGCTATTCGCCCGCATCGGCGTGCCCTACTCGCCCGCCACCGGGTTGCCGATCGAGAGCCAGACCGTCTCGCAGATGGTGGATCGCATCATGGCAATGGAGGACGGCACGCGGCTTTATCTGCTGGCGCCCATCGTGCGCGGCCGCAAGGGCGAGTACCGCAAGGAGCTCGCGGACCTGCGCAAGCGCGGCTTCCAGCGCGTGCGGATCGACGGCACGCTCTACGACATCGAGGACGCCCCGGCCCTGCAGAAGACCTTCAACCACGACATCGAGGTTGTGGTCGACCGCGTCGTGGTCCGAAGCGAGATGGGCAATCGGCTGGCGGATTCCCTGGAAACGGCGCTCGGCCTCGCCGACGGGCTGGCCATCGCGGAGAACGCGGACGGCGGCGAGCAGACGATCTTCTCCGCCAAGTTCGCCTGTCCCGTCTCCGGCTTCACCATCGACGAGATCGAGCCCCGGCTGTTCTCGTTCAACAGCCCGCACGGCGCCTGCCCGGCCTGCGACGGGCTGGGCACCAGCATGTTCTTCGACGAGGACCTGGTGGTGCCCGACCGCGACAAGGCGCTGCGCGAGGGCGCGATCGCGCCCTGGGCCAACTCCTCCTCCGCCTATTACAGCCAGACGCTGGACAGCCTGGCGAAGCATTACAAGGTTTCCACCGGCACGCTGTTTTCCGAGCTGTCGGACAAGGTGCAGAAGGCGATCCTCCACGGCTCCGGCACGACCTCCGTCAAGATGGTCTACAGCGACGACGAGCGCAGCTATACGGTGGAGCGGCCGTTCGAAGGCGTGATCCCGAACATGGAGCGCCGCTACCGCGAAACGGATTCGTCCTGGGTGCGGGACGAGCTGTCGCGCTACCAATCCACGGCACCCTGCGACGTCTGCCACGGCAACCGGCTGCGGCCCGAGGCGCTGGCGGTGAAGATCGACAGCCGCCACATCAGCCAGGTGACGGAGCTCTCCATCGCGCAGGCGCATGACTGGTTCGCCGCCCTCCCGAAGAAGCTCACGCCCAAGCAGCGCGAGATCGCCGAGCGCATCCTGAAGGAGATCAACG
>WHUE01000135.1 GCA_009377375.1 Alphaproteobacteria bacterium
CGATCACCACCTGATCGCCGGTCTCGGCCTTGCGGCCCTCGGCGGCGGCGAAGCTCTTGCGCCCCTCCGCCATCCGCTTCAGCGCATCGTCGACCTCAGAGTCGCTGGCCTTGGCGACCATGCGCTCCAGCTTCAGCGCCGCGAAATCGATCGGCGCGATCTCCGGCAGCACCTCGACGGCCAGCTTGTATTCCAGATCGGAGCCGTCCTCGAACTTGACGATCTCGATCTTCGGCTCCACCGCCGGGCGGACGCCGTTGGCATTCATCGCCTGCTGCCAGCTTTCCTGGACGGTCTGCTCCAGCACTTCGCCCTTCACCGCATCGCCATAGCGCTTCTTCAGCAGCGACGCCGGCACCTTGCCCGGGCGAAAGCCGGGGATACGGATGGACTTGCCGATCTCGCTGAGACGATTGCTCATTCGCGATTCGAAGTCCGCAGCCGGGACGACCACGGTGAATTCCCGCTTCAGTCCCTCCGCGCTGGTCTCGGTCACCTGCATCGAATTCCCAGTTTCTGTTTGACCCTGGCCGTCCGTCGGACCCGGGCTATCGTATTCATCCCCTGCGGAAACTGGTGCGGGCGGAGGGACTTGAACCCCCAAGGCTTGCGCCACCAGAACCTAAATCTGGCGTGTCTACCAGTTCCACCACGCCCGCCCGGCCGTCCCACACGGAGCCACCGGGCGCCCGGAGCGGCGTCGACGGCGTGCCTTATAACACGACTGGCGGCTGACGAAACACAGTTGAAATATGGGCGCCGGGACCGATTGGCAAGAGCCGCGCCGCAACCGGGCCGAGAGGCCGCGGAATCAGGCGCGGCGCAGGCAGGCCCGCGCCGCTGCGTCCAGAATGGCGTCTTCGTCGATGCCGTGCAGACGGTACAGCTCCGGTATGTCGCCGGACTCGCCGAAGGCGTCGACCCCGAGCGGATAGATGCGCTGTCCGGCCACCGATCCCATCCAGGACAGCGTCGCCGGGTGGGCATCCGTCACCGTGATCAAAGCGGCGTCGCGTCCGACCGGATCCAGCAGCCGTTCCAGATGCGCCGACCGGGTCTCACCGCCGCGCCCCGATATCCGCGCCCTGCGCACCGCCATCCAGTCATCGTGCAGGCGTTCGGGGGACGTGACGGCCAGAAGCCCCGTCTCCGGCATGTCTTCGAGAATGGCCTCATATGCCGCCACGGCGTCGGGCGCGACCGCGCCGGCATAGGCGATCACCAGTTCCGCTCCGGGCCCCGGAGCACGCAGCCAGTATCCGCCCGCCACGACGTCCGCTGCCAGTGCGACGCTCATCTCGCGCCCCGGCTGCGCAAGCGTGCGCGTCGACAGCCGCAATGTCACCGCGCCGCCGTCCGGACGCTGCATGTATTCGAACCCCCACCGCATGATCTCCGCGAGCTCGTCGACATAGGCCGGCTCGAAGGCGGCGACTCCGGGCTGCCCAAGCGTGATCAGCGGGGTTTCCGAGGACTGGTGCGCCCCTCCCTCCGGGGCCAGCGTGATCCCCGACGGCGTCGCCACCAGCATGAAGCGGGCATCCTGGTAGCAGGCGTAGTGGAAGGCATCCAGGCCACGGCGGATAAACGGGTCGTACAGCGTCCCGACCGGCAGCAGACGCGCGCCGAACAGCGACGCCGCGAGACCGAGCGCCGACAGGTTCAGAAACAGGTTGTGCTCCGCTATGCCGAGCTCGATATGCTGACCCCGGTTCGACATCCGCCAGTGCTGGGCGGAGGCGACGTGTTCCGCCGCGAACGCGTCCTCGCGGTCGTGCCGATGGAAGAGTCCGCGCCGGTTGACCCAGGGACCGAGGCCGGTCGAGACGGTAACATCCGGCGCGGTGGTCACGATGCGGTCGGCCAGCGGGCTCTCCGAACCCGCCAGCTCGTAAAGGATGCGGCCAAAGCCGTCCTGGGTGGACATCGTCGGACGGATGGTGACCGGCAGCCGCGCAGGGACGGGCACAGAGGCGGCGTCGAAGCGGCGCGGAAAGCGGCCCGCAAACGGAACGGCGTCGAGAAAGCCCTGCAGCGTTTCTTCCGGTACGTCCAGCCCCGCGAAACGGTCCCATTCGGCACCGTCGGCGATCCGCATCGACCGCTTGAAGGACGCCATCTGATCCGGCGTCATCAGCCCGGCATGGTTGTCCTTATGGCCGGCGAACGGCAGCCCGTAACCCTTGATCGTGTACGCGATGAAACACGTCGCCCGGTCGTCGTCGGCGCTGTGGAACGCGTCCAGAAGCGACTCGATGTCATGCCCCGCGAGGTTAGTCATCAGCGCGTGGAGCCCGGCGTCGTCCTGGCTGTCCAGCAGCTCCCGTATCCCGGAGGCGTCGCCGATCTCCGCCTTCAGGCGGTCGCGCCAGGCGGCGCCTCCCTTGAAAGTCAGGGCTCCGTAAAGCGAGTTCGGGCAGTCGTCGATCCAGCGACGCAGCGCGCCGCCGCCGGGCCCCCGGAAGGCGCGTTCCAGCCGCCTGCCGTATTTCAGCGCAACGACGCGCCACCCCAACCCTTCGAACAAGGTGTCGAAACGGCCGAACAGGCGGTCGCTGACCATGGCGTCGAGGCTCTGGCGGTTGTAGTCGACGATCCACCAGACATTGGCGACGTCATTCTTCCACCCCTCGAGCAGCGCCTCGTAGACGTTGCCCTCGTCCAGCTCGGCGTCGCCCACGAGAGCCACCATCCGCACCCGCCGGGCATCCGCCGAAGCCAGCCCCCTCGCGTGCACGTAGTCCTGCGCAAGGGCGGCAAAAAGCGTCTGCGCCGCGCCCAGCCCGACCGAACCGGTCGAGAAGTCGACATCGTCGGTGTCCTTGGTCCGCGACGGGTAGGCCTGTACGCCGCCGAGAGCGCGCAGCCGTTCCAGCCGGCTGCGCTCCTGCCGCCCCAGCAAATACTGCACCGCGTGGAAGACCGGCGCCGCGTGCGGCTTGATCGCGACGCGGTCCTCCGGCCGCAGCACGTCGAAGTAGAGCGCCGCCATGACGCTCACCAGAGACGCGCTGGACGCCTGGTGGCCGCCGACCTTCAGCCCGTCGCGGTTCGGACGCACGTGGTTGGCATGGTGGATCATCCAGCTCGACAGCCAGAGCAGCTTGCGCTCCAGCGCATGAAGGCAGCGGAGCCGCTCGGCCTCGGCGACCGTCTCATCGCTTTCGTGCAGGGCAGCGGTGCGGGAGGTCATCGTCCGACCTCGTCGGGCTGGAGGTTATCGGCCCGGCTATCATAGCGGAACCCGGCGCCGGTGCTGTTGCGAAGATGGTCCTTTCGGTCCTAGATTGCGCAACATTCTGCCATTGAAAGGCGGGTATGCCGATGAATCTGCCACAAACCGCGCTGGACCGGCTCGACCGGCGAATCCTGGCCACGTTGCAGGAAAGCGCAAGGCTGTCCAACGCCGACCTCGCCCGGACCGTCGGGCTGTCGCCGTCGCCCTGTCTCCGCCGCGTGCGAGACCTCGAGGAGGCCGGCGTGGTCCGGCGCTATGTCGCGCTGCTCGATCCGAAAAGCGTCGGCTGGCCCGTCAGCGTGTTCGTGCAGGTGACGCTCGAACGCCAGGCCGAACAGGCACTGGAGCGCTTCGAGGCGACCGTCGGCGCAAGGCCGGAGGTCATGGAGTGTTACCTGATGACAGGCGACGCGGATTATCTGCTCCGTGTCGTCGCGGGCAGCATCGAGGCGTATGAGCGGTTTCTGATCGACGTGCTGACCCGGGTGCCGGGCGTGGCCAGCATCAAGTCGAGCTTCGCACTGAAACAGGTCAAGTACAGCACCGCCCTCCCCCTCGATGAAGGAGACGCGGCCTCTCAGGCGTGGACGCGCTCGCGGTAGCGGTCGGCGAAGGTCCTGAGGGCCAGCATACGGCTGCCTTCGTCGAAGCTGTGACGGTTCGGACGGCGGAAGCTGACCTTGAACTTGACGTGCGGAATGCCGTAGGCGTCCGTGCCGACGGATTCGACCTTTGCCGTTTCGATCATGTCGTCGGCATGAACGCGCTGGAACGTGGATCCCGGACGCACGTACTCCATCCGGTCCCCGCGGCGGAAAAACATGCTGCTGAGAGCGCGTCCTGCGTCCTGGCCGATCCAGCCCATGGTCTTGCCCCACTTTTATGCGCCCATGCGCACCCTGAACTCTGCAAGGATGGAGATTACCGATCAGGCATTAATATTGGATTAATATGAGCTCAGCAAGCCGTTATTAAGTCACGGCTTTCTGTCTTTATCCACAGCAACCCGCGAGGCGATCAGCGACGCTCGACCACCGCCAGCCGACCGAGCACGGAAGGCAGCTTTTCGGCAATGTCGCTCGCGATCAGCCCCGGCCCGAACGCGGACGCCGCCGCGCCGTGCAGCCATGTCGCCGCGCAGGCCGCCTCGAACGGGGCCATTCCCTGCGCCAGCAGCCCGAGGACCAGCCCCGCCAGCACGTCGCCAGCCCCGGCCGTCGCCAGCGTCGGTGGCGCGTTTTCGTTGATTGCGGCGCGGCCGTCCGGCGTCGCGATCACCGAATCCGCCCCCTTCAGCAGCACGGTCGCACCGCAATCCGCCGCCGCTGCCCTTGCCCGCATCAGCCGATCGCCGACATGACGGAACAGCCGGCGGAATTCCCCGTCATGCGGGGTCAGCACGCAGCGCCGCCCGCGCAAGGCGCCGCACAGCACATCGGGCTCCTCCTCGAACACGGTGAGCGCGTCGGCATCCAGCACCGCCGCGCGCTCGCCGGTCAGCGCCGCCAGCGCCATTTCGCGCGTCGTCAGTCCGACGCCGCACCCCGGCCCGACCAGCACCGCGTTGCGGCGGGCGTCTTTCAGCAGCCCGACGAATTCCTCCGCATTCGCGACGGCGCTCACCAGCAGGCCCGCCATTTCGCTTGCATAAAGCCCGACGGCATCCGGCGGTGAAGCGATAGTCACCATGCCCGCACCGACGCGGTAGGCCGCCCGCGCCGCCAGCCGGGCCGCCCCGGTCATTTCCGCCCCACCGGCGATCAGCGCATGGCCGCGCGTGTACTTGTGGTCCGAATGGCGCGGCCAGGGAAAGGCATCGAGCCACAGTCCCGGCCCGTTGGCCCATATGGCCGGCGCGATCTCTTCCAGCACGGAAGCGGGTATGCCGATATCGGCGACCACGACCTCCCCCGCCAGCTCGCGCCCGGGATAGAGCAGGTGGCCCGGTTTGCGCCGGAAGAAGGTCACGGTCAGCCGGCAGCGCGGCGCCGCCCCCAGTACGGCGCCGCTGTCGCCATGCACGCCGCTGGGCACGTCCACGCCGACACAGGCGAGGCCGCGCTCGTTGACCGCCTCGATGGTCGCCCGCGCCGCGCCCTCCGGCGCCCGCGCCAGCCCGGCCCCGAAGATCGCATCCACCACCAGCTCGGCGCCGTCCAGCGCGGCCGGCCCCAGCGCGACGACCTCGCCTTCCCAACGGGCCGCGTTGGCAGCCGCATCGCCCTTCAGCCGCGCGCGTTCGCCCAGCAGTGCAAGGGTCACGGGCCAGCCGGCCTCGCGCAGCCTTCGCGCGACGACAAAGCCGTCGCCGCCGTTGTTTCCCGGTCCGCACAGCACCGTGACGGGCCGGGCCGCCCAGCGATTGAGTATCTGGCTTTCGATCGCCCGGCCGGCGTTCTCCATCAGCGTGTCGCTGCTCACGCCATGGGCGGTCGCCAGCGCGTCGGCGCGATACATCTGCTCGACGGTCAACAGCGCCAGCGCGCCCTGCTCCGCCGTCATGATTGCGCTATCCCGGTTCTCCATGCCCCCAAGAATAGCGTGGGCCGCAGCGGCGCGGAACACGCCGCGTCGAGGCAGTATCTGCCGGGCAAGAAACGCCGAACGATGCCGATCCTGCCCGGCGTCCCGCGGCCCGCGTCGGCGTAACCCTCTGATTTTACGTACTTTCTCACATGGCACGATTCGTGCAGTGCAGGGACGAAGAATTTACGCCGGAGGGAGAGCCGCCATGACCGCCGCGACCGCAGATAAACTCTGGAACATTGAGACCGCCCCGTCCGCGCCGGCGACGAGCCGCATCGCGCGTCGACCCCGGGCCCTGGCCGCGGAGATCGCCCCGCCCGCCGAATATGCCGAAAAGGCGCGGCAGGTTTCGGCCGATCTCGCACGCGTCGCTCTCGACGAGACGTTGCGCCAGGAGATCGCAGAACAGGTTTACATTCTCGAAGGCGAGCTGAAGAAGCGCGCCGAACGGCTGGCGTCGATCGAAGAGGCCGTCATCCTCCAGCGCGCGATCGAGGCGCGCCGGGCGCGCCGGCGGGCCGGCATCGGAAGAAAAATCGGAGTCGTCGGCAGCGGTCTGCTGGCGGCTATGTTCACGGGGTTG
>WHUE01000136.1 GCA_009377375.1 Alphaproteobacteria bacterium
GCGTCGACGGCGAGGTCGATGCCGCGCTTCAGGTCCATCGGGTTCATGCCCGCGGACCTGAAGCGAGGTCCTTGACCACCGCGTCGACGGCGAGGTCGATGCCGCGCTTCAGGTCCATCGGGTTCATGCCCGCGGACCTGAAGCGAGGTCCTTGACCACCGCGTCGACGGCGAGGTCGATGCCGCGCTTCAGGTCCATCGGGTTCATGCCCGCGGCGACGGCCTTGCAGCCCTCGCGCACGATCGCCTGGGCGAGCACGGTCGCCGTGGTGGTGCCGTCGCCGGCCTCGTCATTGGTCCTGGAGGCGACCTCGCGCACCATCTGCGCGCCCATGTTCTCGAACTTGTCGGAAAGCTCGATCTCCTTCGCCACCGTCACGCCGTCCTTGGTGATGCGCGGCGCGCCGAATGACTTCTCCAGCACGACGTTGCGGCCCTTGGGGCCCAGCGTCACCTTCACCGCGTCGGCGAGGATGTCGACGCCCCGGAGCATCTTGTTGCGGGCGTCGGTATCGAATTTGACTTCCTTGGCTGCCATTGTCGTAATTCCTTCCTCAAGCGGCTTCCCGGTTGCCCGCGGAAGCGGCATTCGTGACTGTATTCTCGTCCACGGGAGCGGCCGGCCGCATGTGCCGATTTTCGCCAACCCGCCGCTCCGGATTCGGCCAACGCCCTAGAACCTGCTGCTTTATCGCCCTCGCGCGGACGAACAGCTCAAGCGCCGGCCGGCCGTCGGTCGCCGTCATGGCCTCCGTCAGGCGGCCTTCTTCTGCTTGCCCGACTTCGTCGCGCCTTCCAGCACGCCCATGATGTCGGTCTCCTTCATGATGAGCAGCTCCTCGCCGTCCATCTTGACCTCGGTGCCCGACCACTTGCCGAACAGCACCCGGTCGCCGACCTTCACGTCGAGCGGGACAAGATCGCCCTTCTCGTTGCGCGCGCCCGGCCCGACGGCCAGGATCTCGCCCTGCGACGGCTTCTCCTTGGCCGTGTCCGGAATGATGATGCCGCCGGAGGTCGTCTTGTCCTCCTCGACGCGACGCACCAGAACGCGATCGTGCAAAGGCCTGAAACTCATAGGATTTCCCTCCTCGTTAGGAACAGTTTCGTCATTATGGGGTGCTTGGCACTCGCGTAGGCAGAGTGCCAAGCACCCCGCAAGCGGATTTAATCCTCTGCGGGCCTCTTTACAAGAGCTCTGTTCAGGGGCTCCGCGGAAAATTATCAGCACTCCCGGCTCATGGCTGCTAAATCACTGGAATTAATGGATTATTTGGAAATTCCTGCTTGCCTTGACTACATGATGCGGGAAAAGATTTTCGCCGTGTCGCTGTAAGGAAATGTGGAGTCCGTCATGAAGAGAGTCCGCCGCCGCGCGATCGAGCTTCAGCTTCAGGGCTACCGGCTCGCCACCGCAGAAATCGTCTACCGCATGCCAGACCATCGCGACCTGCTGCAGACCTTCGTCTGGCAGCAGTTCGACATGGCGCCCGAATTTCCGGAGCTGCGCCGGTTCCTGGAGTACTGGACGGCGAATCTGGACGGGCCGCTGCATTCGGTGCGCGTCATGCATGCCGGGCTGATCCAGCCCTGCAAGTTCAACACCGTGGACCATTCCTACGCGATCCACTGAGCGCGGCGCGTTCCCGACGGGATCGCCCTCGGCGGCGA
This sequence comes from Alphaproteobacteria bacterium, assembly GCA_009377375.1. Lineage (GTDB taxonomy): Bacteria > Pseudomonadota > Alphaproteobacteria > MPNO01 > UBA2964 > WHUE01. Next base: position 1,671 of record WHUE01000136.1, read on the forward strand.
ACCCGTCGCGGCGCGGTCTTTAGCGCCCCGCCCCGGGCGGCGCCTTTCCGCCCCCGCCGGGCCGATCCGGCACGGCCGGCGCAACCAAGCCTTCATCAAAACGTCATCGGATTGTCATGTGCGCGGTCTTTGATCCTCGCGGACCCGCCGCTGTGCGGGCCGTGATGGGGGACGGGACGGAACATGCCGGATCGGGCAGTCGCGGCGGACCAGGACCGGGGCGGAGACGAGGCGCCGGCGATGTCCGCGCCGGAACGGTTCATCAACCGCGAGCTGTCCTGGCTCGACTTCAACCAGCGGGTTCTCGAGGAAGCCGGCAACGAGGCGCACCCGCTGCTGGAGCGGCTGCGCTTCCTCTCCATCTCGGCCAGCAACCTCGACGAGTTCTATATGGTTCGCGTGGCCGGGCTGAAGGGCCAGCAGCGCGCGGGCGTCACGACCGCCAGCCAGGACGGGCTGACGCCCGAGGCGCAGCTCGATGCGATCCATGAATGCGTCGTTCGCCTGATCGACGACCAGCAGCGCATATGGCAGGCCCTGCACGCGCAGCTCGGCGACGCCGGCATTCGGCTGCTGCACGGCGACGCGCTGCGCGAGGGCGAGATCGCCTGGCTGGAGCGGCGCTTCTTGGAGGAGATATTTCCGGTCCTCACCCCGATCGCGGTGGACCCGACCCATCCGTTCCCCTTCATCCCGAACCAGGGCTTCGCCATGGTGCTGCGGCTGGTCCGCCGCCGCGACGGCGAGACGATGAACGGCCTGATCCCCATCCCGTCGCAGCTCAGCCGCTTCATCCGGCTGCCGGGGCAGGAAATCCGGTTCATCGCGGTCGAGCGCGTGGTGCGCCTTCATCTGGACGCGCTGTTCCCGGGCTGCGAGCTGGAGGAGCTGGGCGTGTTCCGGGTGCTGCGCGACAGCGATATCGAGCTGGAGGACGAGGCCGAGGATCTGGTCCGCTACTTCGAGACCGCGCTGAAGCGCCGCCGGCGGGGCTCGGTCATCCGGCTGACCACCAACCGCGACATGGGCGAGGGGCTGCGCGGGTTCCTGATCCGCCAGCACGAGGTTTCCGACGACGAGGTGTTCTCGCTGGAAGACCATGTCGGCATGGCCGATCTGGCGCAGCTCATCGTGCCGGAGCGGCCCGACCTGCTGTTCACCCCGTTCACGGCGCGGTTCCCGGAACGCATCCGCGATTTCGCCGGCGACTGCTTCCGGGCCATCCGCGCCAAGGACATCGTCGTCCACCACCCCTATGAAAGCTTCGACGTGGTGGTCCAGTTCATCCGCCAGGCGGCGCAGGATCCGCAGGTGGTGGCGATCAAGCAGACGCTGTACCGGACCAGCGAGGATTCGCCCGTCGTCGCCGCGCTGATCGAGGCGGCGGAGGCCGGCAAGTCGGTGACCGCGCTGGTGGAGCTCAAGGCGCGGTTCGACGAGGAGCGCAACATCCGCTGGGCGCGCAACCTGGAGCGCGCCGGGGTGCAGGTCGTCTACGGCTTCATCGAGCTCAAGACCCACGCCAAGGTTTCGCTCGTGGTCCGGCGCGAGGCGGGGCGGCTCTGCACCTACTGCCATTTCGGCACCGGCAACTATCACCCGGTCACGGCGCGCATCTATACCGACCTCTCCTACTTCACCGCCGATCCGGCGCTGTGCCGGGACGCCGCGCGGCTGTTCAACTACATGACCGGCACCGCCTTTCCGGGGGCGATGGAGAAGCTCGCCTATTCGCCCAATTCGCTGCGCGAGCCCCTCATCGCCCTGATCGAGGACGAGATCGGGCACGCGCAGGCGGGCCGGCCGGCGGCGATCTGGGCCAAGATGAACTCGCTGGTCGACGGCGAGGTGATCGAAGCGCTTTACCGGGCTTCGTCCGCCGGGGTAGAAATCGAGCTGGTGCTGCGCGGCATCTGCTGCCTGCGCGTGGGCGTCGCCGGGCTCTCGGACACTATCCGGGTCAAATCGATCGTGGGACGGTTCCTCGAACACAGCCGCATCGTCTGTTTCGGCGCCGGCTTCGGGCTGCCCCACGAAAAGGCCAGGGTGTTCATCAGCTCCGCGGACTGGATGCCGCGCAACCTGGACCGGCGAATCGAGACCCTGGTGCCGATCGAGAACCCCACCGTGCATCGCCAGATTCTCGACCAGATCATGGCGGCCAACCTGCTCGACAACACCCAGAGCTGGGAGCTCGGCCCGGACGACGCCTATGTCCGCATCCGGCCGAGCGAGGCGGCGGCGTTCGGCGCGCACAGCTACTTCATGAACAATCCGAGCCTCTCCGGGCGTGGCTCAGCGCTCGGCCGGGACGCGGCCGCGCTGCCGCCGCTGCGCCTGGGGGCCCGCTGATCCGGGAACCCGATGAACGCTGCGTCCGTTTCCGCCGCTTCCGCCGCGGCGAATGCGCGCCGCGCCGTGGTGGATATCGGCTCCAACACCGTGCGCCTCACCGTGTATGACGGCCTGCCGCCGGACTATCGCTGCATCGTCAACACCAAGGGCTCGTGCCGGCTCGGCCGCGACATGGCGCTGACCGGCTGCCTCTCGCCGTCCGGCCTGCGCAGAGCGTACAAGGCGGTCGGCCGTTTCATCGGCCAGGCGCTGGAGGAGCAGGCGGACGAGATCGCCCTGCTCGCCACCGCGGCGGTGCGCGAAGCGACGGACGGGCCCGCCTTCTGCGCCCGCATCGAGCGCCGCTACGGCCGCAAGGTGCGCGTGCTGGCCGCCGACGAGGAGGCCCGGCTGTCGGCGCTCGGCGTCCTCGCGGGCGCGCCGGAGGCCGACGGCATCGTCGCCGATATCGGCGGCGGCAGCCTGGAGCTGGTCGCCGTGACCGACGGGCGCATCGGCAGGACGGCCAGCCTGCCGCTCGGCCATATCCGGCTTTACGGCGAATCCGGCGGCGACCCGGGCCGGGCCGGGCCCCTGATCGACCGCGCCTTCGCCCCGCTCGGTTGGCTGGCGAAGGGGCGCGGGCGCGATCTGTGCGTCGTCGGCGGCGCGTGGCGCAAGCTGGCCCGCCTTCATATCGCGGGGCGCGACATCCCGCTCGACGGCTACGCGCTGCCGCGCGCGGACGCCGGGGCGCTGGCCCGCGTCGTGCTGGCGGACACCGCCCGGCCGTCGCGCAGGACCGGCCGCAGCCAGGGCATGGCGGCGCTGCTGTTCCTGCGTTTGCTGGCCGCGGCCGAGCCCGCCCGCGTGGTGTTCACCACCCGCGGCATCGGCGACGGCTGGCTCGTGGAACAGGCCGCGCGCGGGCGCTGAGGTTTTACGCTTGCTTAAGGAATTCCGTCCAGAGTTTCACCTGAGACGCCGGGTCAGCATGGCTGGGAAGCGGATTGACGTGACCGGCAAGGGAGCAGGTGAAAACCTTGGCACTCCAGATTGCGCTCTGGCCTTTTGGCCGCGGCGGGTCGAATGACACCCCGATAAAGCAGCGGTTTCATGCCTGGTGGAACGGGTACGATCTGCACGCGAAGCCGCGCGCCCGCAGCACCTCCAAAAAAGAAGACGACGACGGCGCGCCCGCGCCCGGCCCCGATCAGTTGGAGCTGGTCACCGGCTGGACCGGGATGCGGCGCGAGGTGGCGGAAGCGGTCTGGAACGTCGGCTTCACCGTTCCCGGCGGCGACGCCTATGTGGAGGAGCTCGTCAGCGGCTGCACCCTGACCGCGGCCGAGACGATGCTGGAAATCAATATCGGCGCCGGCGGCGGCGCCCGCACGGTCATCGCCAGGTTCGGCAACTACGTCACCGGCTACGAGAAAGAGGCAGAGCTGGCCCGGGAGGCGTTCGACCAGGCCGTCATCCACGATCTCGACGGCAAGCTCGACGTGAAGGTCGGCCCGTACGAGGACATCGTCATCAAGCCCCGCTATTTCCGGGCCGCGCTGCTGCGCGACGCGCTCTGCATGGTGGACGACAAGGAAAAGCTGCTGGGCAAGGTGTGCGACGGGCTGAAGGGCGGCGAGGCCCATCTGATCGTCACCGACTTCCTGATCGATCCATCCAAGGATCCCGCAGCGCTGATGAGCTGGATCGACGGCGAGGGCCGGCCGGTCTATCCCTGGACCCTGGCCGAGCTCAAGGCCTGCCTGCGCAAGCAGGGCGTCACCCTGCGGACGGAAGTGGACGAGAGCGACCGCTACTGCGAGATGGTGACGGAGGGCTGGGCGAAATACCTCGCCGCCATCCGCGGCAAGGAGGTCACCGAGGAGGTGGGCCAGCAGGCGATGGCCGAGGCCGCCTACTGGACCCGCCGGGTGTCGGCGCTGAAATCCGGCGCGCTGCGCTACTACGTCATCAAGGCGGTCAGGATCGGCTAGAGTCTGATCCCCCTGAATAGAAGCGTCTGCGCGCAACCCTCCGGGCCGGGGCCTTTTGCGGCGGGGGTGCGTCGCGTGGCTTGCCCGATGCGAAGGCATCGCGCTGCG
>WHUE01000137.1 GCA_009377375.1 Alphaproteobacteria bacterium
TGCCTCCCTGATTTTTCAGATGATCTTTTCCTGCTCTTAAGAGAAAGCTTAACACTCCGGATCAATGGTCCATAGCGGGGAAGCGACCGGATGGGCAGAATCGCTGCAGGTGGAACGCTCGGAGCTGGTCGGTGGAGCCGATAGGGATAAGCGCCTAATTCGCGGTTTCGTCGTGATAGCGAATCTCGTACAGGAGGCAGCCCCGCTTGCCGGCCCGGCGATTCCGAGTCACGCTCAATGTGCCGGGACAAATTCACGAAGAGGAAAGCCCAGCCGAAACAGGGAGGAAGATCTCATGCAGCTGACCGGATCCGTTAGTTTTTTTGCTTCGCAATATGTTCGGACCATCATCGCTGCCGGGGCGGTCGCCATCTGTGTGGCGCTGCCCGCGGCGAACGCACAGAATCGCAGTCAGCTCGTGATGGGCATCACGGAAAACATCGGCAGCTACAATCCAGTTGCAGACAGCGTCGCGTTCATGTCGAGCGTCTGGTGCCAAGTCTATGGTTGCTTGGTCTCGTATGATTTCACGACGGGACGTTACACTGGCATGCTGGCGGAGCGGTGGGAGGTTGCCGATCCCAACACCTGGATTTTTCATCTGCGGCGCGATGTGAAGAGCCACGACGGGCATCCGCTGACTGCGGAGGACGTGGTGTTTTCGATCGACCGAATGAAGAACGATCCCCAGAGCAAGCAGCGCGCCACTGTCGCCCAGATCAGATCAGCGGAAGCGATCGATCCTCACACCGTAAAGGTAATCACGAAAGAGCCGACGGCAGGGCTCCTCGAGTACATCACCGACCGTTTGATGATCATGCAGAAGCGGCTCATCGAAACCCACGGCGCGCAGCAAGCGGATCGTAAACATCCATACGGATTCGGTCCCTACCGCCTGAAGGAACTGGTCGTCGACAGTCGGGTCGTACTTGAGAAGAACCCCGACTGGCCAGGGATCCGGCGAGAGAATCCCGACATCGTGATCTACCGCCTGATGCGTGAGCCAGAGCAGCGCGTCACCGCGTTGGTCAATGGAGAAATCCAGATCGCCCAGTACGTCCCGCCACATCTGGCAGAACGCATCGAGCAATCCGCCGGTCACCGCGTCGAGAGCACACCGTCGATCGAAATGATGTTTCTTGCCATGAGTCCCAGGGTAGAGCCTTGGGACAACAAAAAACTGCGTCAGGCGGTAGCCTATGCGATCGATCGTGAGGCTATTATCAAAGCAGTACTGCAGGAGCAGGCGGTAGTCCTTCACGGCCCGCTCGGCCGCGGACAGTACGGCTACGATCCTGACCTGGAACCGAAGTACAGCTACGATCCGGAGAAGGCACGTGCACTGGTGAAGGAGGCGGGCTTTCCCAACGGGGTCGACGTGGAACTGTTCACGCCGGTGGGCCGCTACGTCAATGACAAGCAGGCTGCGCAGGCGATGACCGCCATGCTCACCGCGGTCGGCATTCGGACGACGCTCAAGACACCGGAATGGTCGACGCTCTGGTCCGACGTACAGCGGGGACGGGTGCCGTTTTTTTACATGGGCCGCGGCGGCATGATTGGGCCGGGGCCGGCGATCTCCCAGTATTTTGAAACCGGTGGATCGCCACGCATCAAGTACTCCAACTCTGAAGTCGATGCCCTGCTGCGCAAATCTCGCGAGACCTTCGAGGAGAAGGAGTACCGCAAACTGGTCAACCGTGCCTTCAGCATCCTCCTCGAGGATGCGCCGGCTCACTTTCTGTGGCAGCAGAAGATCCTGTATGGGGTCGCAGACGGCGTCACATTTTCGCCACGCCCCGATCATCGTGTCTTCGGCCATGCAACTGTCCTGAAGAAATAACTGCGCCAAAACGATTACGTGGTCGCCCTGTGGAGCTATTTGTTCTCGCCGGCGCGACGGGAAGACCCGGCCGTACGGCTATCCGCCCATACCGTTCACGCTACCGCACTCGCTCGGCGGCATTCGAGACAGGTTTGAGGAGCAGCGACATGGAAACATCAAACGTCTTCAATGTTGTGGAGACCACAATCGCCGACATACATGCGGCGTTCCTCGCAGGGAACCTAACGGCCCGGGAGCTTGTGCAGATCTATCTCGATCGCATTGCGGCCTACGACAAGAAAGGTCCATCGATAAACGCCTTGATCTCGCTTAATCCCCGGGCGATGGAGGAGGCAGACCGCCTCGATAAGACGTTCAAGTCTTCTGGGTTTGCAGGGCCGCTGCACGGGATTCCCATGATTATGAAGGACCAGGCCGATATTGCCGGCATGGCAACGACGTTGGGTTCGGTCCTGTTCGAGGACCATGTCGCGGAGCGTGACGGCTTCGTTGTCTCTGCTCTGAAAAAGGCCGGGGCGATTTTCATTGGTAAGGCGACGCTGGGCGAACTCGGTGGTGGAGATACTCACGGCTCGCTATTCGGCTCGACCCGTAACGTTTACGACCTTGAGAGAACGGCGGGTGGCTCGTCCGGCGGTTCGGCGGCGGCTGTTTCGGCGAATTTTGCGACGGTTGCCGTAGGCCAGGAAGGCTTCGCCTCGATCCGACGGCCATCTATATGGAACGGCATTGTTGGCATGCGCCCGACCGCCGGTCTCGTCAGCCGGAGCGGCGTCTACGGCGGCTGGCCCACTATCAACGGTTCACTGGGCCCAATGGCGCGGACCGTCGAAGACCTGGCCAAGCTGTTGGATTCGATGGTCGGTTATGATCCGAACGATCCTGTAACCGCCTACGGGTTTGGTCGCGCGCCACACAGTTTCGCGGAGGGTCTCGATAGCGACGCACTCCGCGGCGCTCGCATTGGTATCTTGCGCGAGCCGATGGGCTTTGCCAGCAAACCGGACACGGATGACTTCCAGGAGATAGACGGGATTTTTGGGAACGCGGTCGAGGCGTTGGGCGAGGTAGGTGCGGAAATCATCGATCCGGTAATCATTCCCGACCTTGCGCCCCTGTTAGCGAAGCGTGCTCGATGCGTTGAGGACGACGAGGCCGCGTTCCGAACGTTCATAACAGGCAGCAGCAACGCGCATTATGCTACCCGTAAGGACGTCTCCAATTCGCCGCTGTTCGAGAAGGTAGTGAAGCAAGCCCGTGATCGCTGGCTACATGACGATTCGGCTGAGGCGCATTACGAGTATCTGCGTGCGCGCGAGGCGCTGATGGCGAGGCTGCTGAGCGTCATGGCTGATCACCGGCTGGATGCTATCGTACACAAGGCGGTCGAGCATCAGCCAACGTTGATCAGAGATGGAGTCAATCCACCCTATGTGGACCAGACGGGCGCACCGCACATCAATACCTTCCTGGTTTTCGTGCCATCTATCGTAGTCCCTGCCGGCTTCACGCGCGAGGGTCTGCCTGCAGGAATCACGTTTCTCGGCCGACCATACGATGACGCCAGAATGATCCAGTTCGCGTATGCGTACGAAACGGCTACGCGACACCGACGTGCGCCTGAGACTACGCCGTAAGCACCGGCGGCGGCGGTGTCAAACCAACTTGGCTTGAAGCGGGGAGGGGCGGGCCGTAGCCTTGCCGGATGAGAAATTCCTTCCGCCATTTCAACAGCTCGCCCGAGGTGATCCGCCTCACGGTGATGCTGTACATCCGTTACCCGCTGTCGTTGCGTCAGGTCGAGGACATCCTGTTCGAGCGCGGAATCGACATCCGCCACGAGACGGTGCGTTTCCGGTGGAATCGGTTCGGGCCGATGTTTGCGGCGAAGATCCGGAAGCGGCGGGTTCATCGCCGGTTATATTTGAACCGGCGCTGGCCCCTGGACGAGGTGTTCGTACGGATCAATGGCGAAAACAATTACCTTTGGCGCGCCGTAGATCATGAAGGCGACATGCTGGAGATCTCTTCGCGACGAAACGCCGGGACCGCGGCGCTGCGCTGAAGTTTCTGAAGTGCGCCTTGAAACGGTACGGTCAGCCCAAGGTGATCGTCACCGATCGGCTGCGATCATACCGGGCTTCGACGAATATGATCGGGAATGGAGCCACTCAGGAGTGCGGCCGCTGGCTCGGTAATCGGGCCAAAAATTCACACCAGCCGTTCAGGCGACGCGAAGGAGCGATGAAAAATTTCAGGGACATCAAGAGCCTCGGGTCTGGTTCGCATCGTCCGACGCCTTGGCAAGCCGCCGAAGCGTCGTGCCGTCGTGGTCAGCCCGAAGCGACGTCGCTGCACCCATGGCAAACCTCCTTCCGTTTGCCATGGTGAATCACGAAAAAAAACCCGATTCAGGAATCCCTAAACTGAGTCTCGATCAGCGCAGGCTGGTATTACTCATATGCCTTCCGGACTGCCGCAAGTAGCCAGTGCAGCCCGCGAACGGTCTGGCGCTCGCCGATCAAGGACGTTTTCGCGTATAATGGGCGATTAGCTGAGGGACAGGATTAAATGTTGAAACATATTCACTCTGAAAACACGCCGGTGCCGCTCAGCGCGCACAGCGATGCCGTGCTAATACCGCCCGGCGCTCAGATCCTGGTGAGCTCCGGCATGCTCGGGATGCGTCGGGACGGCACCGTTCCGGAGTCGATCGAAGAACAAGTGGCGGCCGCCTTCGACAATGTAGAGGCCGTGCTGCGTGACTGCGGGATGACGATGGCGGACGTGGTGAAGATGACTGCCTTTATCACCGATCCCGCCCACCGCGACGCCTATCGGGCAGAGCGGGCGCGGCGCGTCGGCGACCCGCCGCCGGCATCAACACGGATCGTCATCACCGCGCTCTCGATGCCCGCGCTGAAAGTTGAAATCGAGATCATGGCCGCGAAATTGCCATGACTGCGGCCGAGAAACTTACCGATTGACGTTTTCGGCGTAGAACGCCGACGGTAGGTTATCCTTTGGCCACTCGTCCCCGTTCTCGAAGGGAGCGACCCCTACCGCGTGACGTGCCATTCCTGATTCCAGCATCGCCATTGAAACGATTTCGGCGATGCCGACGTCGTCGATTCCATGATCGCGCAGCGCCTGAAAATCCACTTCTTCGGTTCCTTCATTGAAGGCAACCTGGCGGGCGAAGCGCAACACATCCTTCCACATCGGCTCCAGCTTCGTCGAGTTTTCGAAGTCGATGCACTCCATAACGTCTTCGCTCGTCATGTCGAAATGCTCGATTAAATGGGTCTGGTGGTTGTTGATGCAGCGCGGGCAATCGACTTCCGCCGCGCAGACCAGCGAGATCGCGTTCAGCAGGGGCTTGGGTAGCGATCCCGGTGTCATCTGAAGTCTTTTCGTGAGCGTCCACCAACCTTTCAGCAACTCGACGTCCAGTGCAAAAAACCCCCAAGTCGGAGTCAAAAAATTCGCCCCTTTCGTCCTTCGGATATCCTCGAAAATTTCCGCGACTTCGCGATCCGCGCAGTCCGGCTGAACTAGCCTGACCTTTTCCATTTTCCGTCTCCTGTTTCAGCTCTGTGAGGAGCGCGTCAGCTTAGCTTCAGAGGGACACGTCCTGCCCAATGCACCCCGATGCTGCTCCGAAATCCGAGAACGGGCAAGCAGATGATCGGGTCCGCGGTGTCCTACGAGATCCGCGCCCGCGCGGAGGAGGCTGGGCATAAGGTGCAGCCGTCGGGGCGCTACCCGATCATCAATAGAGCTCGCAATCGAAGTACGGATGTCCCGGGCCCGGGTCCAGAGCTGCTTGCCCGGACGGATGCCCAGCTCCTCCTACTGCGCCGAATCTGGCTGCGCGAGGTCGCCGCTATATTGCAGGGCGCCCCAATCAAGGCCAGGACCGTTCCGGCGGAGTCGCTCCGGCCGCGCGGGGCTGCAGCGGCCTCGTGACTGTGGACTGTCTATGGGGGCATTGAGTCGGTGGCCGGGGCGGTCAGGGGCCGGTACCGTCGGCTGTCGTGCGAGCAGCAGGCGAAGGTGGTGAAGGCGACAACCACCTCGGCGACGAGGTAATCCTCAAAGCCGAACGAGCGGGTTTTTCAGCAGCCTGCTAGAGCAGCGCGTTCGCTCCGAACCAGACCCCGCCGCCCGTTGTCGCCATGGCC
>WHUE01000138.1 GCA_009377375.1 Alphaproteobacteria bacterium
CCATCGAGGCGGCGCGGGCCGGCGACGCCGGCAAGGGCTTCGCCGTCGTCGCGTCGGAGGTGAAGAGCCTCGCCAACCAGACCGCCAGGGCCACCGAGGAGATCGCCGGACAGATCGGCGCCATCCAGTCCGCGACCGGAGAGGCGGTGGAGGCCATCGGCAGCATCGGCGCCACCATCGGCAAGGTGAACGACATCGCCTCGACCATCGCGAGCGCGGTCGAGCAGCAGAACGCTGCCACCGCCGAGATCGCCGGCAGCGCCTCCCAGGCCGCCGCCGGCAACCAGGAGGTCTCCACCAATGTCGCCGGCGTCCGCGAGGCCGCGTCCGAAACCGGCGCCGCCGCCAGCCAGGTGTTGTCGTCGGCAAAGGAGCTTACCGCGCAGGCGGACGTACTCAAGACCAGCGTCGACCGGTTCCTGGAGACCGTCCGCGCGGCGTAGCTGCGGCGGTTTCGCCTCCGCCTACCCTCCCGCCGTCGCGGGGGTGATCCGGATGGCGGTCAGCCGGTTGCCGCGGCGGCGGACGACCTCGAACCGGAAACCGCCGAACCGGAACACCTGTCCCGGTTCGGGGATGATCTTGGCGATCTGGATGACCAGCCCGGCGATGGTGGCGGCCTCGTCGTCGGGCAGCCGCCATTCGAAGCGGCGGTTCAGGTTGCGGATGGTCACGCGGCCGTCCACCAGGTAGCTGCCGTCCGCCTGCGGGCGCACGCCGACGGGGACGATGTCGTGCTCGTCGGAGATGTCGCCGACGATCTCCTCCAGGATGTCCTCCAGCGTGACCACGCCCATCAGCGAACCGTACTCGTCCACGACCAGCGCGAAATGCTCGCGCCGCCGGCGGAAGGCGCGAAGCTGGTCCAGCAGCGACGTCGATTCCGGGATGAACCACGGCGGCGCGGAGACTTCCTCGACATTGATGCGGCTGAGGTCGTCCTTCATCGCTTCCACCTGGCGAAGCAGCGCCTTGGCGTGCAGCACGCCGATCACGTTCTCCGGCTCCCCCCGCCACAGCGGCAGCCGCGTGTAGGGGCTGGCCACCACCTGCTCGACGACCTTCTGCGGCGGCAGATCGGCGTCGATCATCTCTATGTCCTGGCGGTGATGCATCACGTCGGAGACGTCGACATTGGACAGGTCGAGGATGCTGCGCAGCATGATGCGCTCCTCGCGCACCGAGGGGGCGTCGCCGCGATGCAGGTCGATGGCGCCGCGCAGCGCTTCCTGCGAAGCCATCATCTCCGCCTCCTCCGGCGCGAGGCGGAGCCCGAACGCGCCGAGCACCACTCGGATCGCGGCGTGGATCGTGATCGTAACGGGGGCGAGTACCTTGACGATGACATTGAAGAAGGGCGCGACCCTCAGCGCGACCCGGTCGGCGTTGTGGAAGGCGTAGGATTTCGGCATCACCTCGCCGAATATCAGGACCAGCAGCGTCATCCCGATCGTGGCGTAGACGACGCCCGCCTCGCCGAACAGCTTGATGAGCAGGCTGGTTGCCAGCGCCGACGCCAGGATGTTCACCAGGTTGTTGCCCAGCAGGATGGTGCCGATCATCCTTTCCTTGTCGGCGAACAGCCTGTTGACCAGCTGCGCGCGCCTGTCGCCCTGCTGCGCCAACAGGTGCATGCGGGGCTGGGAGGCGGCGGTCAGCGCGGTCTCCGACCCTGAAAAGGCGGCGGACAGCACGATCAGCACGACGATGCCGCCCGTGGTGACAAGCACTTCGATATCCATCCTCAGCTGTCCTTCAGCGATTCCGTCTGCGTGTCATGGGAAACGGGCAGGGCGATGCATCCGTCGCGGCGCCGCCCGGCGCGTCACGCCGCGGCGGCGGCATCCTGCAGAAGCGCCTCGACGTCGCCGAGGTCGATGTTCTCGGCGATGAACGCCTTACCGATGCCGCGGGCGAGGATAAAGGTCACGCGGCCGTCGCGCACCTTCTTGTCCTGATGCATGTGCGAGACGAGTGCCCGCGGGTCGATGGCCGAGCGGGGCAGCCGGTCCAGCCCCGTCGGCAGCCCGACCGCCGCGAGGTGGCGACGCGCGCGCGCCGCGTCTTCGGCCGCGCACAGCCCCAGCCGCGCGGACAGGTTGAACGCCATGACCATGCCGATCGCGACCGCCTCGCCGTGCAGCAGGTCGGGTCCGAATCCCGTCTCCGCTTCCAGCGCGTGGCCGAAGGTATGACCGAAATTCAGCAGCGCGCGGCGCCCCGTCTCGCGCTCGTCGCCGGCGACGATCTCCGCCTTGGCGCGGCAGCTCGTCACCACGGCGCGGCGGCGCGCGGCTGCATCGCCGGCGATCACCGCCTGGCCGTTCTCCTCCAGCCAGGCGAAGAACGCGGGATCGTCGATCAGCCCGTACTTGGCGATTTCGGCATAGCCGGCCAGCAGCTCGCGCCGGGGCAGCGTGTCCAGCACGCCGGTATCGGCCAGCACCAGCTTCGGCTGGTAGAAGGCGCCGATCAGGTTCTTGCCGTGGCGCGTGTTGATGCCGGTCTTGCCGCCGACCGAGCTGTCCACCTGGGCCAGAAGCGTGGTCGGAATCTGCACGAAATCGATGCCGCGCAGCACCGCGCTGGCGGCGAAGCCGACGATGTCGCCGATCACCCCGCCGCCCAGCGCCACCAGCAGGGAGCGGCGCTCCGGCGCAAGGTCGAGAATGGCGTCGGTCAGCCGGATCAGGCCGTTGAAATCCTTGGTGCCCTCGCCCGGCGGCAGCACGATCCCGCGGCTGGCCATGCCGGCGGCCTCGAGCGAGCGCGTGACCGTGTCCAGATGAAGGCCGGCCACGGTCTCGTCTGTGACGACGATCGCCGGCGCGCGGTGGCCCAGCGCCGCGATGCGCCGCCCGGACTCGGCCAGTAGCCCTTCGCCGACGCAAATGTCGTAGCTGCGCGGCCCGAGATCCAGCGAGATCGTCCCGGTTTCGCTCATCGCGCGGCCGCCTCCGCGCCCTTGCCGGCGCGGAGGTGGGCGTGCAGCGCGGCCATCACGCGCTCCACCGTCACCTCCGGCGCCTCGCGGGCGCTGTCGACCACCACGTCGGCCTCGGCATAGACCGGGTGACGGTCCTTCATCAGCGCCTCGAGCGTCGCGCGCTGGTCGCGCCCCGCCAGCAGCGGGCGGTCGTTGCGCCGCGCGGTGCGGGCGAGCAGCAGCTCGATATCCGCCCGCAGCCAGACGGAGATGCCGTGGCGGCGCACCAGCGCGCGCGTGCCTGCGTCCATGAACGCGCCGCCGCCGGTGGCCAGCACCACGGGCGGGCCTTCCAGCAGCCGGGCGATCACGCGCCGCTCGCCGTCGCGAAAGGCGTCCTCGCCGTACAGTTCGAATATGTCGGATATCGTGCAGCCCGCCGCCTTCTCGATCTCGGCGTCGGCGTCGACGAAGGGCAGCCCGCTGCGTTCGGCCAGCCGGCGGCCGATGCAGGTCTTGCCCGCGCCCATCAGCCCGACCAGGACGATGGCGCGATCGACGGGGGGTGTTGTCTTCTTCGTCATGATGCGCCGTTGCCCGGCCGCGCACCGGCGTTGCAAGGAATCTCCGTGCCCGGTAGACTGCCCCAGAATCGCCAATCTTGGGTGATATTGGCCATAACGCTATCGAATATATGATCTAATTCGGTCGTTGTCGCCAGTAATCCGACCCTGCAACGCCGCGCCCCATCGAAGCCGCCCTCGATGTCGTAGCGGCCCGAAAACGCCCCCGGAGGCAACTTCATGCGCAAGCTAGCCTTCGTCATCATCGCCGCCGCGTTGCTGGTTCTCGTCGGCGGCGCCGTCTTTCTTGCGGCATGGAAGATCCCCGCCCCCTCTTCGGTGGTGGAAAGGACCATTCCCGATGACCGTTTCCCGCGCTAGCCTGCCGGTCGCGCTGGCTGCCCTCGCCGTTCTGGCGGCGCAGGGCGCCATGGCGCAGGATGTCGGTGCGCCGGTGCAGCTCGGCCCACGGCCTTCGCCGCCTGCGGCTGCCCCGCCGGCTGCCGCGCCGGTGCCGCCGATCGAGGTTCCGGGCGGCGGTGTCATGGCCGCGCCGCCATCGGGCGCGCCGCTGGGCACGCCGGTGGAGGTGCAGGTGCTGGGCGCCGTCGATCCGGATTCCGTCGGCGTGATTGATGCCGGCCAGGGCGGGTTTCCAGTCGATCTGTGGCGGGGCGCCGACCGTGTGCGGGTGGCGCGGGTGCTGTCGCTGCTGCCGCGCCGTGTGACCTCGCCGACGATGCGGAATCTGGCGCGCCGGCTTCTGCTGTCGCGGGTCAGGGCGCCGTCGGGGACGCTCGAGGGGCCGAGCCTGCTGGCGCGGCGGGTTTCGGCGCTGTTCCGGATGGGCGACACCGAATCGGCGCTCGCGCTGCTGCGCAACGCGCCGCCGGGCCATTCGGAGGAATCCCTGATCCGGACCGAGGTCGAGGGGCACTTCCTGCTCAATGACAACGCCGGCGCCTGCCGGCAGGTGCGCGCCCAGGTGCAGGACCGGCCCGATCCCTACTGGCAGCAGGCGGTGGCGTACTGTCTGGCGCTGTCCGGCCAGCCCGGCAAGGCGACGCTGATCGCGGATATCCTGGCCGAGCGCGCGGGCGATGTGAACCCGGCCTTCTTCGCCGCCATGGATGCGATCGGCGGGATGAAGAACGCGCAGCTGGACAGTCTTAAAGACCCCGCCGCCCTGCACGTCGCCATGCTGCGCACGGCGAACCTCCAGCTTCCTGGCGATGCGGCTTCGGTCCGGTCAGGCTCATTGCTGCGTGCCATCGCGGTCAGCCCCAGCGCGGCTTTCGACATGCGGCTGGACGCGGCGGAGCGTGCGCTTGCCGTCGGTGCGCTGTCGCCGGAGGCGCTGCGCGAGATCTATGCCAGCGCCCCGGCGGATCCGGCCGCGGCGCAGCAGCCGCTTACCTATGCCGAGCAGAGCTGGGGGCCGGCGGCGCGTGCCCTTCTGGCGCGCAGCGTCGCCGGCCAGTCCGTGCCGACCGCGCAGGCCGAGGCGCTGCAGCGCGGCTATCGGCTGGGGCTGGAGCGGGGCGGCTACAGGCCGTTCGTCATGGCCAGTCTGCCGCAGCTGCTCGAGATCGCGCCGGCGGGCGAGCTGACCTGGTTCGCCCGTGACGCCGGCGCGGCGCTGTTCGCCGCCGGCCGCGTCGATCAGGCCGGCCGCTGGTACGATTTCGTTCGCGCCGAGGCGGCGCGCAACGACGAGGCCCGCGCCGCCGCGCTGGCGATGTGGCCGCTCGCCCATCTGGCCGGAATCGCGGCGGATGAGGATGCCGCCGCTTCGCGCGCCGCATGGTGGCAGGCGGTCAGTGCGGAGAAGGGCGCCGCAGGACGGGCGCAGAGGCAATTCGCGCTGTCCGAGGCGCTGGGCGCTGCCGTCGATCCGGCGCTCTGGCACGCCGTTCTCGGCGACGGCGCGCCGCTGGCCGTGAGCGTCCCGAGCCCGGCGCTGCGCCATGCCCTCGCCGCCGCCGCACAGGGCGGGCGGCTTGGCGAGGGGGTGGCGCTGGCCCTGGTCGTCCTCGGCGAGGAGGGGCCGGCGCGCGCCGGCACCATCGCCGTCGAGGCGGCGGTGCGCGCGCTGCGCGCGCTCGGGCTGGAGCCGGAGGCCCGCGCGCTCGCGCTGGAGGCCGCGGTGGCAGGGGGGCTCTGAATGGA
>WHUE01000139.1 GCA_009377375.1 Alphaproteobacteria bacterium
GGGCGGCCGAGGCCGCCTTCTACCGCAAGACGCGGATGCACCCGATCATGCACACGGTCGTCATCCGCGAGGACCTGCATGCGGCCGAGCCCTGGATCGCCGACAGCCTCTATCGCGCCTGCGCGGCCTCCAGGGACTGGGCGCTGGAACAGATGCAGTATTCGGGCGCGCAGCGCCTGATGCTGCCCTGGATGTACCAGCAGATCGCCGAGATGATGGAAATCTTCGACGGCGATCCCTGGCCCTATGGCGTGGACGCCAACCGCCATGCGCTGGAGGCCTTCGCCGGCTTCCTGGCGGAACAGCGCTTCATCGACGCCGCGCCGCCGGTGGACACGCTGTTCACGCCCCTGTCCGGACGGGGCTGAGCCCTCCCTGCTCCGCCGCCGCCGCGCGGCCGTGATCGGGGATCGCGATCTCGCCGTCCGCCACCAGCTTCGCGACCGCCGATTCCACCGCCGTGCCCTTGAAGAAATCCGGGTTCATCTGGGTATGCATCTCGGCCGCATTGCGGAAGACGAAGCTGCGGAAATCCTCTTCCGTGATCAGCCCGTCCTCGACCAGCGCCCAGGCTTCCGGCACGACGTAGCGGATATTGGGCACGTCCCAGTGGCCGATATCCGAGGAATAGATGGCCTTCAGCTGCACGTCGAAATGGTTGAGCTTCCTGTTGAAGGCGACGGCGTTCATGCGGTCGTCCGCCTCGCAGCCGAAATAGAAATTGGGCACGAACAGGTCGCGCACGTCCTCTTCCTTCTCGATGCCGCAGAGGCGGAAATCGTCGATGTCGCGGTCGTCCTCCCAGGTCCAGGAAAACAGGTTGTCGGGGTTCTCGCGCACGCGGTCAGACGTCAGATAGGCGTTGCCGTACTCCTCGAACGCCGCGATCATCAGCTCCATGTCGATATCCGCCGGGTTCATGTATTTCTTCAGGTAGGCGACGTTGCGCTTCTCCCAGAACTCGCAGAGGTCGTTGTAGAGCGCGCAGGCCCAGCCGACCCCGCCTTCCAGCATGCCGAAATTCAGCGTCGGGAAGCGCCGCGTCACCCCGCCCAGGAACAGCGAGCGGGCGAGATGCTCCGCCCCCACCGAAAAGCTGCCGAGCCGGTTGTAGACGAAGTTGGTATGCGATTCGCGCCGCTGCGTCGCCTGCGCGCCGCCATGGCCGGTGACCGCCACCTTGAGGTCGACGCAGCGCTGCCAGAACGGGTCGTAGTCATAAGGGCTGTCGATGGTAAAGGAATAAACCTTCCGCGTGTGGCCTGCGACGCCCGGCGCGGCCTCCGCCACTTCCGGAATCGGGCCGCGCCATTCGCTGGAGATGGTGATGGATTTCATCCCCAGCTCGCCGACCGCGAATTCGAGCTCGGCGATGGCTTCTTCCGGCGAATGCATGGGGATCAGCGCCGACGGCGTCAGGCGGTCGGCATAGGGGCCGAACATGTCGGCATACATCATGTTCAGCGCGCGGTGCAGCGCCTGGCGCAGCTCCGCGTCCTGCTCCTGCATCGCGGTCAGGCCCTCGCTGGTGTAGATCACGGCGAAATCGAGCCCCACCTCCGGCAGACGCTCGTAGTATAGCTTCGGCAGCATGACGGTCGCGCGGTCTATGGTCATCGGACCCGAGGGCGAGGCCCAGAATCCGAAACGGTGCCCCTTGCCGCGCCGCGCCTGACGCGCCTCGAACCGCTTCACCACGTCGGGCCCGGCGACCTGCTTGATGAAGTCGTGGAACGCGAAGGGCCCTTCGATCACATGGGCGTCTCCGTCGATCACCGGATGCCCGATCCGGGCGCGGATTTCCTTCACCTTCCTCGGCGTGGCCTTGACGAGCGTCATGGCGGTTCCTCCCTGGGTTTCGCGTGCTTTCCCGCGCGCCCGCCCTTGGGGACATGTGCATCGCGGTCCGGTTATGATACTGGATCGCGGCAACGACCGAAACGCCAAGCGGACCCGCCGGACACGGCGGCCGGAACATGAGGACCTGATGATTATCGATTTCCAGCACCATTTCGTACCGCGCGAGCTCGGCCCCGGCGCAGGGGCGGAGGCCAGGACCGTCTATGACGACCACGGGGTGCCGAGCTACAGCTTCCACGGCCTGCTCTACGACCTGGACGAGCACGTCGCCATGATGGACGAGGCCGGCATCGACGCCGCCACGCTGAGCTGCGCCGAGGGCATGTGCGGGCCGCTGGACAAGTGCCGGATCATCAACGACGCGGCGAAGAAGGCCGAGCAGGACTATCCCGGCCGCTTCATCGGCACCGCGCACGCCCACCCGCTGGGCGGCAAGGAGGCATTCGCCGAGCTCGCCCGCTGCCAGGACGAGCTGGGATTCCACGGCGTCGTCATCTGTTCCGAATTCAACATGAAGCTGGACGATCCCGCGCTGGATCCGTTCTGGGAGGAATGCCAGCGGCGCGGGCTGTACGTCTTCGTCCATCCGGCGCTGAAGCTGGACCATCCGGAGCCCTACGACGCCTACGACATGGCGCGCTCCATCGGGCGCGAATTCTCGATGGCGCTGTCGGTGATCCGGCTGATCAACGGCGGCGTGCTCGACCGCTTCCCGGCGCTGAACGTGCAGATCGCCCATCTCGGCGGCGGAATCGCGTCCGTGCTGGGCCGGGTGCGCAGCTATCAGGACAAGGCGTTCTGGGGCACCACGGGCAACGCCCGCCACGGTGCGCTGCCGGAGAAGCCGCTCGACCACTACATCGACGAAAGGCTGGTTTTCGACACCGCCGGGTTCTGCGGCGCCATCAGCTCGATCAACTCCTCGCTGGTCGAGCTGCCGGCCAGGCGGGTCGTCTTCGCCACCGATTACCCGCAGGAAATCCGCGAACGCTCCGCCGTGAAGAAATTCGTCGACGGGCTGCGCGCGCTGGGGCCGGACGGCGAGGCGATCCTGGGCGGCAATTCCGGTCTGCTCGTGCCCGGCACGTGACCCCGCGCGGGGCGGCGCGCGCATGACCGGACCGCGGTCCGGCCCACGCTTCGGCCTCAGCGCGCGCCCCCTCTGGTTCGCGCTCGGCTGGCTGTTCTTCGCCGTCGGCGTAGTCGGCGCCTTCCTGCCGGTGCTGCCGACGACGCCGTTCATGATCCTGGCGCTCTGGGCCTTCGCCAGAAGCTCCGAACGCTTCCACGGCTGGCTGTACCGTCACCGCATCTTCGGGCCGTCCCTGCAGCGCTGGCACAAGCACCGGGTGATCCCGACGCAGGCGAAGGCGGCGGCCATCGGCGGCATGGCGCTGAGCCTGGGCTACATGGCCTTCTTCACCGATGCGCCGCCAGCGGCGCTGATCGCGGCGGGCACCCTGATGGCGGTTGGCGCCGGCTACGTCCTGACGAAGCCCGGCCGCCCACCGGACCGCTAGCGTTCCGCGGCGAGTGCCGTCCGGTTGCCGCCCCGCCGCGGCACGGACTATAGTTGCCGGTCCACAGCGCAGACGGAGGCGGCCAATGGACGGCATGGCATCGGAACGGCTGAAGGAGATCGTGAACTGGCCCGGACAGGGCGTTCACCGCGTCCCCTACCGCGTTTACACCGACCCGGACGTGTATGCCGAGGAGCAGCGCCGCCTGTTCCGCGGCCCGGTGTGGAACTTTATCGGCATGGCGCTGGAGGTGCCGGAGACCGGCTGCTTCGTCACCCGTTACGTCGGCGACACGCCGGTGGTGATGGTGCGCGACGAGGATGGCGCCATCAACGTGATGGCCAACCGCTGCGCCCATCGCGGCAACCTGGTCTGCACGCAGAGCTGCGGCAGGGCCGAACACTTCACCTGCGTCTATCATAACTGGATCTACGATCTGAAAGGCGCGCTGACCAGCGTCGCCTTCCGCCGCGGCGTGGGCGGCAAGGGCGGCATGCCGGACGATTTCGACATGGCGGACCACCGCATGCCCGCCCTGCGCGCCGAGACCTTTTGCGGCATGGTGTTCGCGACCTTCGATGCCGCCGCGCCTTCGCTGACCGACTACCTGGGCGACGAGATGCGCGACAATATCGAGCGCGTGGTCGGCCGCAGGATGACCCTGCTCGGCACCTACAGCCAGTACATGCCGAACAGCTGGAAGCTCTACATGGAGAACGTGCGCGACTCGTACCATGCGAGCCTGCTGCACATGTTCCAGGCCTCCTTCGGCATCAACCGCCTGACCATGGATGGCGGCATCCGCCTGTCGGACGACGGCTGGCACCATGTCAGCTATTCCAAGGAAGCCACCGACAAGGACGGCGAGGCGACCTATTCGGGCAAGAAGCTGCGCGCCATGGATCACGGCTTCGCGCTGGCCGACCCGTCGCTGATCGACCGCTGGCCGGAATTCGGATGCGGCACCACGCTGGCGATCCAGTCGGTGTTCCCCAACTTCATCGTCCAGCAGATATACAACTCCATCGCGCTGCGCCTCTGCGTGCCCCGGGGCCCGGAGGAATGCGAACTGATGTGGTGGGTGCTGGGCGCCGAGGACGACACGCCGGAACAGCACGAAATCCGCATCCGCCAGTCAAACATGATCGGGCCGGGCGGGCTGATCTCGATGGAAGACGGCGTGGTCGGCGGATGGGTGCAGCGCGCGACCAGACGCGACGGCGACGCGACGACGATCCTGGAGATGGGCGGGCGCGACGTCGCGCCCAGCCAGGGATCGCGCGCGACCGAAACCTCGATTCGCGGCTTCTGGACCGGCTGGCGCGCCACCATGGGCGTCTGAGCATGGCGGATGAAGGGACGCGCCGGCGGATCGAGGACATGATCCGCGACTACGCCCACTGCATCGACGACGACCGGCTGGAGGACTGGCCGGGGTTTTTCGTCGAGAAGGGGATCTACCGCATCGTCACGCGCGAGACGTTCGAGCGCGGCATGCCGGTCGGCGTGATGACCTGCACCAGCCGCGGCATGATGCAGGACCGCGTCCTCAGCCTGCGCCAGGCGAACATCTACGAGCCGCATGTGTACCGCCACCTGATCAGCGCGATCAGCGTGCAGCCGGACGACAGCGGCGCGTGGACCGGCCGGACCAGCTTCGCCGTCATCCGCACCATGCAGGAAGGCGCGATGTCGATCTTCGCCGCCGGGCGCTATCTCGACCGCATCGTCCTCGAAGACGGCGCGCCGCGCTTCGCCGAACGCGTCGCGGTGCTGGATTCGCGCCGCATCGACACGCTGATCGTCATCCCCCTGTGATCGCCCTGCCCGTCATCGCCATCCCCATCGGCGATGCCGCCGGCATCGGCCCGGAGATCGCGGTGAAGGCGGCGGCGGACGCCAGGGTGCGCGCGCGGTGCCGACCGGTGCTTGTCGGCGATGCCGGCGCGGTCGGTCGCGCCGCCGCCCTGTGCGGGGTGGACCCGGCGGGGCTGGAGATCGTCACCCCCGCCGATGCGGCGCTGACCGGAGACGTTCGACCGGGCGTCGCCGACGGCGCCGTGGGCCGCGCCACGCTGGCGGCGGCCCGGGCGGCGGTCGAGATGGCGATGGCCGGCAAGG